>CAYPMQ010000198.1:0-6588 GCA_964411625.1 uncultured Ignavibacteriaceae bacterium | reverse complement strand
TCTGCCTCCTGCGCCAAATCCCTGGCTTTTATGCTGAGTTCTGCTTTCTGCTGCTATTTCAGAGTAAGATTTAGAAAGAAGTGTATTATATTCCCCGATGTTCACACTCAGCATCTTATCAGTATGCTCTTTTTCAGAATCGGTTCTTAACCAGCGGTTCCAGTAGATTCTTGCTGGCTTCCAAAGTCCGTACCTTTCTTCTGAAACAGGCTCAAATCCGGAATTATTGCTCAGGTTAAAAGCTTTTATTGCAAGTGCTGCCGATGTAAGATGATGCCCGTGGGTCTCAGCGTTTGCCGGAGGAAAACGGGTTATGATAAGATCGGGCTTAAGGTACCTGATGATATAAACCATATCCTTCAGGAGCTCCTCTTCGTTCCAATAGGTCAGAGTTTCGTCAACTGTTTTAGAATAACCAAAATCAACTGCCGACGTAAAAAATTGTACTGCACCGTCAATCTTTCTGGCTTCAAGGAGTTCCCTTGTTCTGATAATTCCTATTTCCTCACCTTTTTCGGGTCCTATAAGATTCTGTCCTCCGTCACCGCGGGTAAGTGAAAGGTAGGCAGTATTGAATAGTTTTCCCTTGGCAAAATAACTCAGCATTGCTGTATTTTCATCGTCGGGATGAGCGGCAACATAAAGCACAGTTCCTGTAACTTTAAGCTTCTTGATTGAGAGAAGAATTTCATTTGGGGTCTGGAGTTTATAAGGCTGACCCATGATCTGCACACAAATAATCAGAATAAACATCAGGAACAGTGTTTTGGACAAAGATTCCTCCTTGAGAATGAAAAAAGACAGCGGAATTACTTTTCATATATTAAATGATTATCTGCAGGATAAAGTTCAGAATAACAATGCGGCAAAACAATCCCGGAGGTGATTTTTTATTCAGACTGGTTTATTTAATGGAATCAACAATCGTCTTAATTCTGCTCTTCTGATTCTCCGGAGCAAGTTTCAGAGCTTTTACATACATTTCTTTCGATTTATCCTTCTCACCTTTGCGTGAATACGCCTCACCGAGACTATCGTAAACATTCCATGAATCCGGAAATCTTTTAACGTTTATCTCAAAAACCCGCACAGCCTCATCAACGAGATTCCTGCTCAGGAGCTGATAACCATATCTGTTTACAGCCGTTTCAGGCATCTGACTCAGGAGTTCTTTGATCTCGGAATAAACTTTATCCGACTCTTCTTTCCCGCCGTACTTAAGCAGTATTCTGTATTGAAGATCAAGATTGGCAAGATTCCGGTCAAGTGACACAGACCTTCCGATCCAGGCAGATGCCAGCTCAGGGTAACAGTCATGTTCATAACAGTAATTAGCGGCTTCATAAAATCCCTGCCATGAAAATCCTGCAAGTCCTTCAAGCTGATGAGCAAGTGAATTCACGGTGATCGTTTTGACATCAAACTTAACGCTGAAACTCACTTTAAGTTTCTCCCAGTGAAGAAAGATATCAGCAGTTGAATCACTGAGGTTTTCAATTCCGTATTCCAGCCATTCTTTGAACTCTGCAGTCTGAGGTGTAACCTTTAACCGGAGAGCATCATCCTTCTGATTATAAAAGAAACTGCCCCATGCAGTGCTGTTTTTTGAGAAAATCAGTTCCCATTCATTTTCACCCACGGCAATGTGAAAGCCATATTCTCCTGCTCTTATCTTTTTTCCGTTCAGGTAGCAATCGTCTGAAAATGAGAACACGGTGTTTTCATTAGCGCCTGCTCTCCATATCTGACCCTGAATAGGGACTACATTACCCCAGATTACCCTTCCTCTGACTCCGGGACGGTGATAACTTATTTTAATCTTGCTTATTCCTATTTCCTGCTCAACCTGAGCATAAGGACTTGACTGGGGCATTTTCAGGTTCTGCGGAAATACGAAAGGGAGAGATGAAATAAAGAGAATAAATAAAATCTTCATCATTGTCTGTGGATCTCCAAAATTTAAATGAGAAAGTCTAATATACAAATTTTGAGCAGGCAATGATTAAAGATTAGGATGCAGGGATTTAATTTAGGATGAATATTAGGATGAATAAAAAAAGAGGCCCGTGGGGTAACGAGGCCTCTTTTATAAAACAGACTGCTTATGATTGAGTTACTTCAGTATTATCATCTTCTTCACTTCACGAAATTTATCTGATGCATTTATCTGATAGATATATACACCTGATGGGAGCGATGAAGCATTGAAAGTAACATTATGCGCACCTGCCTGGAGATAATTATTAACAAGCCCGGCAACTTTTTCACCCTGTACATTAAATACACTAAGCTGAACCAAACCGGCTTCTGCAATGCTGAATTTAATTGTTGTCGCAGGGTTAAAGGGATTAGGATAATTCTGTTCAAGTCTGAATTCGGACACTGCATTGATATCATCATCTGCTGAAGTAAGAGGTGATTCAAGTCTGTAGATTTTGCCATTTGAAGCACCGGCATAGATCGTAAATGCAGGATTATCACCTGTACCTTGTGAAGGCAGTGTGATCATAGAGCTTACTCCAAATCCACCCATACCAAGTGCGTTCCATGATGTTCCGCCGTCTGTACTTACAAATACACCGGCTGCCCATGATGAAGCATACACATTGCCCGTGCCATCAATTTCAATACCGTAAACGAATGCATTAGGTGAACCGTTTGCAGCCGACCATGTATTTCCGCCATCGGCTGATGCCGATACTCCGCCGCCGTATGTAGCTGCATAAATTTTTCCGTTCGAGTCTGATTCAAGCCCCCAGATATGAGGATATGAATTTGGCAGATTGCTCCAGGTCATGGTGTTTTTATTAAGTTTATAAACACCTCCGCCGCCGAAAGTTCCTGCAAACAGGTCGTTTCCTGAAAAAGTGAGCGCATGAACAGCAGTGAAAACGAGACCGTTATTAATTGAAGCCCAAGTTGTACCATTATCTGATGATCTGAAGACACCAAATCCCCAGGTTCCGGCGTAAATATCACCATTGGCATCAATCTTCAATGCTCTGGTATCTTTTCCGCTGAGGGTTGTAAGATTCCAAGTCTGTCCGTTATCCGCAGAAACAAAAACACCCTGTTCTGTTCCGGCAAAAATTCTTCCGATCTGATCAATTACAATTGACCAGATATAACCTGCAGTCATCGATGTATTAATTCTCGTCCATGTGAGGCCGCCATCGGCAGATTTATAAATTTTACCACCGATTGTACCTGCATAGATATCCGTTCCGTCATTTTCAAGACACCAGACTATCTCACCTGCCGCAAACTGACCAACCACCTGCCAGTTGCCGCCGTTTCCGCCGCCTGTACCTCCGCCGCCGTTTCCGCCGGAACCTGTTGCAGGCTGAATGGTTACACTTACTGCAGCATAATCGTCTTCAGTGGTAATACCATTTGCTGGAGATGAATCAGGATCAAGCTGATCCGCATTTGTAATTTCGGCAATGTTAGTTACTGTAAGCGGTGCCGGAACGGATCCGATAAACATTGTATTGTTCATCTGACCACTGCCGGTAAAATTTTTACAAATCATCTGACCATTAATAACACCCGCCGGGAAATTGACACTTGCTTTTGGAGCAAGAACAGATCCTCTGACATCAATACCCGAGATAGTCAGATTTAACGCATCCGGAAAATTATAAAGTACATTTTCAATTGAAGTTCCTGATACGGTCAATCCGCCGTGCCATGACATTCCTGTTCCGGTCACGTTTACGACCACGACAGATCCGTTGGGAACATTTATTGCCATATTATTGGCATTTGTCATATCTGATCCGCTGACAGTGAATACGTTAAGGAACGGGTTTGTACCTGTGAGTGTAAATCCGCCCCATTCAAATGCAGTGATTCCGTTTGCTGCAAGAAGCCCGGTCTGATTAGATAAATTCAGGAGATAGCCGGAAGCTGCATTGAAATCAATGGGGTTATCCTGCCTCAATGTTCCGCCTGTGATACTTACCGAGTTGAGCGGCAGATTGGTTGAGTTTCCATATACAACGTTACCGTTATAAATATGACCGCTCATGTAAGTGAGGTTATTACCGACAATTAGGACATCTTCAGCTCCGAAAGGATAGCTGAGCTGATCACCGACCGAGTAATTAGCCAGGGAAGCATTTCGTCCAATGGCTGCCTTGCCCTGTGTATCAGATGAAGGCTGAGTAAGATCCTGAAGAACAAAAAGGTTGAAGCCGCTTGCCGGTCCTAAATCATAATAAGTGGTAGTCAGGCTGCTAACATTTGCTTCTCCCGTTATAGTAAGTGCGTGGAAACCTCCTGAACTGATAGATCCGACATTCCATACACCTGTGGCATCGGAATAACTGCCCTGAGTTGATGTATAAGAATCAAAATCGATTCCTGATGGTAATAAATCAGTGATTTCCACACCGGTAGCATCATTGGGACCGTCGTTATAAACGGTAACGGTATAAGTTATCTGATCATTGTTTGATACAGTTGAAGCTCCGGCAGTTTTTATAATTCTGAGATCTGACTGCATTACCCAGTTGACAACTGAAGTGCTGGTAACTGTACCCTGCACCGGGGTAGCAAGTACAATTTTCTGATATGAATCGGGCGCACTGTTGTGAACATATCTTGTTCCCTGCGGAATAATATAGTTCGAGGCTGCTGTTACAGTAGCGCTGTTTGTGCTGCCCTGTGTGAGGATAATCGGAGTATAAACACCTGTGGCATCGGTTGTAACATTATTAACATTAAGTGTGCCGGAATTTGTTGAAAGATTTGAACTTACATTTGGTTTTGGATCAAGATTCTGATCAAATGCTCTTAATGTAAGAACTGCAGGAGTTCCGAAAGGAATTGTTTGTGAAAAGGGATCTAGGTAAACAGAAAAAGGTGTCAGTTGATTGCTGCCGTTAGCTTCCGCATCAGCAACTATCTGGAGTGCTCTGTTCCTGACAGCAGAATTAGTAACAGTTGAAATATCAACTCCGTCACTGTAATGCCAGATAGCAATCTGTACAGAAGCTGCTTCGGCATTTGTTCCTGTTCCGATATAAGGATAATAATTGTTTAAAATGTAAGTTATTTTGGGTACCGTCTGCCCGGCGTCAACATAATAGTTATTGCTTGTACCGGGTGAATAAATGAGATTATGATTAAGATCAATGCAGTAAAAGTCAACGGGCGTTCCGTCAATTGTACCTGTTATAGTGCCTGCCCAGACATTCCTGGTCTGATTACCCGGCTGGGTAACAAAGCTGACATTCTGACCGAGGTGTGTACCTGTGGCTCTGGCAACTGAGTTGGAAACTGAACCCGGAGTAATTGATCCGGACGTTATTATTCCGCCATTCTGAGCTTTGTTCACGATCTGCGGATCAACAGTTGAGTAAACCGGATACGAAAGAACAAGCAGCAAACTGAATATCAAAAAATTTCTGTAAATATTTTTCATGTGATTACATTGTGTTAAATTGATAAATTTAACCCTGATAGACAAATAGTATGCCATTAGCTATTTTGTGGTAAAAGCTATTTCAAAATGCATCATATTGAGATTTTAGCGCTTATCTATGCATTTCAATTAAGTTTTATTCTCATATTATTACACTTTTCCATGAGCAGCGTATATTTCGGCGGTTAAACATCTCAAATTGAATAGCTCACAATTTTTACCCCGGGTGAATGCATTAATAATAATTTGAACGAATAATAATTATTTATTATTATTATTGTCATTTAACATAGGTTTAATTAAGAAAGCAGAATGAAGCACTTTTTATTTTCTTTGATCGTAACCATTTCCCTTTTCGCTCAGAATCAGAATACTACTCTGATCGGCACCCTGAATCCGCATCCGGCCAGTGGTTACTCTGATATCTGGGGATATACCAGTCCGCAGGGGCGTGAATACGCTCTCCTGACCGCACGTGATGCCCTGTGCATTATTGACCTGCAGAACCCGGCTGCCCCGGTTGAGGTTGCACACATTCCCATTCCTTTTTCGGTATGGCATGATGTAAAAGTACACGGAACTTATGCTTACGTTGTAACTGACCAGTCTGGTGAAGGGTTGCATATCATTGACCTTAGCCAACTTCCTGATACAGCCCGACAGGTAGCACTGAAGAGTAATTATTTCTATAACGCGCATAATATATTTATTGATAACGGGTATGCTTATGCAATTGGCACGAACGGCGGGGGCGGAATGCATATTCTGGACCTTTCAAATCCGACAAATCCGGTAAGGACCGCATACTATTCCGCAAGCGGTTACATTCATGATGTATATGTTTATAATGATACTGTAATAGTCTGTGCAGGTTCATCACAGAGCTACCATGTTGTTGACGTTACAAATAAATCGAATCCTGTAAAAGTATCAGAGAGTACATCCCTGCCGGGTATCTACGCCCACAGCGGTTGGATGACCGAAAATAAAAGGTATTTTGTGGGTTGTGAAGAATTTAATGTAAGAGATATAACAATCTGGGATCTTCAGGACAGAACCTCATGGGATCTCATCGTGCCCGAAATCCAGCTCCCTCAGGATGTTATAGTTCATAATCTGTTTATAAAGGGAAACTACGCTCATATCTCATACTATGAAGC
>CAYPMQ010000197.1:0-6609 GCA_964411625.1 uncultured Ignavibacteriaceae bacterium | reverse complement strand
GTCTTAATCCGTAAGCGTGCCCGTATTTTGCTTTTGTTGAAATATCACCCATCACCTCTCCGGTTTTTATATTAACCGAAAAAAGCTTATCAGGTACCGCGCTTAAAAGATAAATCAGATGTTTTTCAGGATTGTAAAGTTTATATAAGGGATGAATATTTCTGATTGTGGATTGAAGGTGTAATTCTCTGTAACTTTTATTAATATAATTGTAAAAGACGATTTTATCATCATATAAAATTATTATCTCATGCTGATCCGGAATGGCAAAAAATCTGTTGATATTATCTTTCTCTGACTTAAAACTTGCAGTGTGAGTCCAGTTGTAGCGTTCTGAAATTATCCATCGGGGATTCTTCACTTTAGCAATCACACCCTTGTTTTCATCCGGGACCAGGTCGCCGGTTACTTTATCCAGCTTCCATTTATAACGCTGATTGTATTCAGATATGATAGTGATATCTTTCAGCATTATATCCGGACAATCAAGTTTGTCATTCAGATAACCGAAATTAACAGACAATGCCCCTGATTTCAGGATGCCCGCATTTTGCAGATTAACAGATTTGCCTCTGTAACTGATGTCTAATTCCCCTTTATATTCATCCACGGAAAGAGTGAAACGGGAAAATCTGCAGGTTATAAGAGACTCATCTGTGAACGTAAATTCAGAAAGGGGTGTTTCATTGTTCAGTCCAAATCTTATGAAAGACTTCTTTTCCGCCTTATCATGATAATAAACTGCCATAAGTTCATACTTATCAGTGGTAATTTTCACAATATTGCCAAAACTGAATGAAGCCCGGAATGCCAGATCAAACTGCAGGGAATATTTGCCTCCGGCTGAAAGTTTCCCTTCCGCGGGTATCACGAGACCGGTTCTTAGTGAATCAAGAAGTTTATCGGGATCAGTATAAGAAGAAAGGGGGTAATCATAATTTCCGGTAAAGCGAAGCCCGTATTCTGATGTGTGATCAGTACTCTGACTAGTTAGCTTTGAACTTAAAATGATTAAAATTATGGCTGAAAGGAGTAACCGATACATCCGCCCCGACCCGGATATTCTTGGAATAATTAACAAACTCAAATATGCCGTTTCTTCTTCTCATAAGCAAATTAAATCAGAAGGCTTTTTGAGTCAATTGTATAATTTAATAGCAGTATAACGGTCAGGGATGAGTTGAATGAAAACCATCATCCTGATCATCTTAAGGATGGAAATATCTGATCTGACAATTTTCCCCCCGCTTAAATGAGTATGTGGTAAGCTGATCGCGGCTGCAGTGCCGGAAAAGGAAATCCGTTATCCGGGCTGGCCGGTAATTCTTATGACGTTGAAATGGTGCACCGGTGATAAAAAACCTGTTCAGTTATTTCTGCTGACCAAATCAATGATTAACACTCAATCCCGGTAAAGCTGTAAAATCCAAAAAACAATCAATGAACAGGAATCAAACCCGATGAACCGTGACCGGCTGATCAGCGATCAACCGGTTTATAATTCACAATCAGGTTTGCAAGAATATGACCGGTTTCTTCAAGAAGAGGATCAGAGACCTTCAGTTTTTTCTCTTTTACCTCACCTTTATCATCAAGTTCTATCTCGCCTTTTGCAATACGCTCAAGTTTTCTCTTCTCTTCAACTTCCTTCTGCTCCTCATTCTCCTTCTTCCTCTTCTCAAGATTCAGAGAAAACACTTTCTGATTCCTGCGTTCCTTTGCATTCTTCAGGTCTTCTGCATAATATTTGAATTCATTGTTTTTACCCGATCTCTCAAGGTGTTTTTTAATAAGATCAGGAATCACCTGATGAAGTGAGTTATCGGTTGCATAAACTGTGGGGGTAATGGTATCCCAGGGAAGTGAGTTCTTATAACTCTTTTCTCCATATTCATTTGAATCAAATACAGCAGGGAAGGAAATATCAGGAACCACACCCTTGTTCTGAACGATGCCCCCGCTTATACGGTAATATTTTGCAACTGTCACAGTCAGCTGCCCCATCTTACTTCCGGTTTTCATAAATGCATCAAGATCCAGCAGATTTTGCACTGTTCCTTTGCCGAAAGTGTTTTCACCGACAATCAGGCCTCTTCCGTAGTCCTGAATTGCACTTGAAAAGATCTCACTTGCTGAGGCACTTCCGTAGTTCACAAGCACAGCCATCGGACCGGTATACGTAAAAGTTTCATCCTTATCACGCTCAACGTCAACATCTCCCTGGGCATTTTTAACCATAACTACAGGACCTTTTTTGATGAATAGTCCTGTAAGCTCAACGGCTTCCAAAAGTGAGCCTCCGCCGTTGTTTCTGAGGTCCATGATTATACCGTCAACCCCTTCAGCCTGACATTCTTTAATCAACTTCTTCACGTCTTTTGTAGTGCTCTTATAATCAGGGTCACCTTTCCTCCGCCCCTCAAAATCGAGGTAAAAGGCAGGAACAACTATCACACCCAGTTTGTAATTTTTGCCGTCCTCATTTATTTCAATGATTTCTTTCTTAGCTGCCTGTTCTTCGAGTTTAATTTTATCTCTTACGAGTGTAATCTCCTGAGATTTTGCGCTCAGCCCTTCGGCTGCGGGAAGAATGGTTAATCTTACCACGGTTCCTTTGGGCCCTCTTATAAGCTGAACTACCTCATCAACCCTCCACCCGAAAACATCAACGAAAGTGCCTGTATCACCCTGCGCAACGGCAATGATCTTATCACCCTTGCTGATCTTACCGCTCAGCGCTGCCGGTCCTCCGGGAACAAGCGAAACAATGGTTGTATAATCATTTTCGGTGGTCAGTGTTGCTCCTATACCTTCAAGAGTAAGGCTCATGCTTATGTTAAAATTATCCGAATTTCGGGGGGCAAAATAGTTTGTGTGAGGATCAAAAACATCTGTGACAGAACTCATGAAAATCTGGAAAACATCTTCAGATTTATACTGGAGCACCGACTTATGAAACCCTGTAAATCTTTTCTTCAGCGTCTCGGATGCCTCTTCCCATTTTTTTCCGTTTATCATAAGCTGAATTGCGTCAAACTTAATCCTCTTTCTCCAGAGGTCATCAAGTTCAGCTTTTGTATTACAGAATTCAGCGGAATCCCGGTCAGCGGTAAAATATTCATCAACCGTAAAATCAGGTTCCTTTTCCATCATTTTCACAACATAGTTTATTCTTTCCGTGACTCTTGTTTTGTATCTGTTATAGATTTCATAAGCCGGATCAAGATTTCCGGTCATGACCATCTGATCAAATACGAAACGGTACTGCTCAAATTCGTCTATATCACTTTTAAGAAAATAATACCTCTGAGGGTCAAGACCTTTGATATACTCGGTAAAGATTTCCTCCGAAAGCTGATCATTAAGGTCAACCTTTTTGTAATGATATTTATTCAGCAGCATCGTGACAAACTGACTTGCCGTTCTCTGTGTTTCCTGTGGTTTTATAACCGCAAATGTATCTATGGCCACCTGAGCTGAAGACGTGGCGGTTATAATTAACAGCAGAAAAAATAAGGCTGACAGTTTCTTTAATCCGGACATAAAACCTCGGTTTTGAATTTTTTCGGGAATTTTAAGAAAAGACGGACAGGAAGCATAAAAGTTTGATTCCTGCCTTATAAAACAACTATATAATTTCTTTCAGAGTCTTGTAGTGAGCCTCTATTGTACGATCGAGGTCTTCCTGTGTGTGGGCTGTTGAAACAAATAATGCTTCAAACTGTGCGGGCGGAAGATAGATCCCCTTATCAAGCATACCATGGAAATATTTCGCATAAAGCGCAGTATCACTTTTCAAAGCTGATTCAAAATCAGTTACAGGTTCTTCCGTAAAAAACAGGCACATCATTGAACCTACTCTGTTTATCGTATAGTTTTTTCCGAGTGATTTCAGATTCTCCCTGAATCCTCTTTCCAGATACTCTGATTTGGTTTCAAGGAATGAATATACTTCCGGATTTTCCCTGATATATGTTAATGCAGCATATCCCGCAGACATTGCAAGCGGGTTGCCGCTGAGAGTTCCTGCCTGATAAACGGGACCCGAGGGGGCAAGCATCTCCATTACGTCTTTTCGTCCGCCGAATGCGCCAACCGGCAGTCCGCCGCCGATAACCTTTCCAAACGTCGAAAGGTCAGCCCTGAGATTGAGCACCTGCTGTGCCCCTGCCTGTGATAATCTGAATCCTGTCATAACTTCATCAACAATCAGAAGGATGCCTTCATCATCGCATATCTCTCTCAATCCTGTCAGGAATTCCTCAGTTGGGATTACCACGCCCATATTTCCGACCACAGGTTCAAGTATAATCGCCGCAATTTCACCCTTATTGGCGTCAGTAAGTTCTTTTACCGATTTTATATCATTGTAACGTGCCAGGAGAGTATCTGCAGCGTTTCCTTTTGTAACGCCCGGACTTGTCGGCACACCCAGCGTAAGGGCTCCGGACCCTGCTTTAATCAGAAAGAAATCGGCATGGCCGTGGTAACAGCCTTCAAACTTAATGATCTTTTCTCTTTTCGTAAATCCTCTTGCTAATCTGACCGCACTCATTGTCGCTTCAGTACCGCTGTTAACCATTCTGACCATCTCAACAGATGGTACCATTTCTGTGATAAGTTTCGCCATTCTGACTTCATGCTCTGTTGGGCATCCGAAACCGGAACCGTCTTCAAGTGCATCAATTAGAGCCCTCTTTATAAACGGAGCATTATGGCCGAAAAGATGCGGCCCCCAGCTCCCTATGTAATCAATATACTCGTTGCCATCAGCATCATAAATTTTTGAGCCGCTGCCTGATTTCATAAAAACAGGATTTCCGCCCACTGATTTAAAAGCCCGTACAGGTGAATTAACTCCTCCCGGGATATATTTTTTTGCTTCATCAAATAAAATTTCACTTTTTCTGATATTCATCCGTATTTCTCAGTTAATGTTTATCAATATATCTGGCAATATCTTTTGCAAAATATGTAAGCACCATATCTGCCCCGGCTCTTTTGATTGCCGTGAATGCTTCAATCATCACTCTTTCTTCATCAATCCAGCCGTTTGCACCGGCTGCCTTTATCATAGCATACTCACCGCTTACCTGATAAGCTGCAAGAGGAACGTTTGTCAGTTTTTTAACCTGATGAATTATATCAAGATAAGCACCTGCCGGTTTCACCATAAGAATATCTGCACCTTCATCAAGATCACTCAGGGCTTCTTTCAGAGCCTCTCTGGTGTTAGCAATATCCATCTGATGAGATCTTCTGTCGCCGAATGCCGGTGTTGAATCAGCAGCATCTCTGAAGGGACCGTAAAATCCCGAAGCATACTTAACCGCATAACTCAGAATAGGGGTGTTCTTAAAACCTGCCTCATCCAGACCTTTTCTTATAGCTCCTACTCTGCCATCCATCATGTCGGAGGGAGCAATAACATCGGCACCCGCTTTTGCATGCGAGACAGCTTCCTTTACAAGAAGATCAACTGTCTCGTCATTGAGTATTTCATCCCCTTTTAATACACCGCAGTGTCCGTGCGAGGTGTACTCGCAAAGGCATACATCTGTAATAACCAGAAGGTTTTTAACTTCTTTTTTAACGGCTCTCACGGCTCTTTGAATAATACCGTTTTCGTCATAGGCATCACTTCCTGTTTCATCTTTGTGTTCCGGAATGCCGAACAGAATCACTGCGGGTATACCAAGCGAGGCAACTTCACTGCACTCTTCCACGAGCTTATCAATTGAAAGATTATAGACGCCGGGCATTGATCTGACTTCTTTCTTCACATTCTCTCCCGGAACAACAAAAAGCGGGTAAATAAGGTCATTTTTAGATATGAGTGTTTCTCTTACGAGGTCCCTTACAAGAGGGTTATACCTCAGTCTTCTGAATCTTTGAAGAGGATAACTGGACATTCTTTCACCGTTATTTTAATAAATAATCAAATAACTAATTTAAAGAAATTATAGGTTTAATGTGAGTGGAAAATTTTAGCAGAGGTTTCCGGTAAAATGTGATTTAATTATTCCGGTCAGTTCTTCCGGTTTTTCAAGAGGTATGTAATGCCCGCATTCCGGTATCATTTTAAGGTCACTCCTTGGTATCATGCTCACTGCAAGCATCCCGATATCTGCAGTGGTGAGCCGGGGGTGAAGAAACTTGTTGGGTATCAGGTTGTCATTTTCTCCGAAAACCACTGTCACCGGTATTTTAAGACCGCTGATCTGCGGAACAACCGGGTTACGAAGCATACTTTCAACAGATCCGGATAATGTAAATGCATGAGACCTGAAATCTGAAGCACTTCTTAATGATATCCTGTCATCAATCAGGAATTGAAGATCCTCCCGGTACCTGTAAAATGAAGAAATATAATTATTTCTGATCCCCTCATCAGTATTATTAATAATGGAGGCGGGATTAACGTAACTAACCACCTTATCAGTTTCATCAGGAGTGAACTGCTCAATACCGGCAGGGGCGGCTAATATCAGTGACTCTATCCGGTTCGGATAATCCAAAGCAAGCTGCATTGCTATCATTCCGCCCATTGAATGTCCGCAGACACTGAACTTTGTGATATTCAGATGATCAGCCAGCCCGGCTGTAATG
>CAYPMQ010000196.1:0-6612 GCA_964411625.1 uncultured Ignavibacteriaceae bacterium | reverse complement strand
ACGTGATTTTGTTTCAAATATCCTCGCGGAAAAATTCAGACCGTTCAGGGAAGCCGCTTACGATTATCAGTACGGCATAGATTATTATGAAAAAAACAAAGCCAAAGGAATTGAGAAAATTGTTGGTTTTGTAAAGGCAGTTGATGCGGTAAAATCAAAATTTGATATCAAAAGTGTTTACGTTAAAGCCTTTTTCGACGCCAAATCGGGTGAAATTATTGACCGCCTTAAAGATTATGAGGATAAATCAATTTTTAAGACTCTGAAATCGATTGACCCCCAGAGAATAGCCAAATATGATGAGGCGATGGGGCAGTGACAACAGAACTGCCTTCGGCGGATCAGTTGCTGTAATTTCAGGTGAGTGATTATGGATTAAGGGGATAAATCAGGTCATCTTTAACAAGGGGTTATTCTGCTGTTATTAAGAGATAAGTGTTTATATTTTTAGTTTTGACGAAAGTTTGCCCCTTCGTGTACACTTTTTTATTTTACTGGGGTTGCATTTAATTCCTTTAATCAGCAATTCTTCTTTTGAAGTCAAAAACTTGTTTTTCTTATCTGTATTTCTTCCTTCTTTTGGTCAATATTAATGCGCCGGATTCATTGCCTTATTCTATGCTTTGAATATTTTATCGCCTGAATCAGGATTTATTCTGTACAGATATTCCAGAGTTACTGAGGCAGTGTCTCCTTCTTCAAGACTGCCGCGTATTTTTTCAGGAACGGGAAGAAGGATTTTTCCGCTTTTATCAGTCCATACGCTTGTTTCCCATACCTTACCGTTTATCATGGCTTTCACAGGTGTTCTGCCGAACGAGAGTCTGAACGGCGGCGCACATTCAGGCGGAACTGTTATGAATGTCCAGCCTCCCTTGCCCGGATATCTGAAAAGCACTGATGTGAAGCTTAATTGCAATTTTTTCTCCGCTGATTAATTCCCATATGACGACTTATACCCGGTATTGTTCCGGGTAATCTTTTCTTCCGGGGAACTTCTTTTTTCAATTTAATCAATGAAAGCCGTTATCATTAAGCCGTATCCGGATTGCCGGAGATGCCATTCAGCTACTTATCTGATTAAATCGGGATACAGTCTCTGAAAACATATTATAAGATTCTTCTGATAAGCTCCGCAAAAATTGATTAATATCCGAAAATATTCATTAATGAGCCATTTATCCCAATCGATAATAATAATCTGAACCGCACATTATTTTTGGTACTGAAATTTTGATGAATCTTAACTAAAAAGAGAGCAAAAAATATAATGAATAGAATATATACCTTAATGATTGCAGCGATGCTGATGCTTGCTTTGAATACTATGGCACAAAACACATGGACTCAGGTACCTAACACCACTGACCTTGAAGTGGTTGAAATCAAAACATACGGTAACACCATACTGGCGGCAGCAGGAGAAAAGGTTGTCATCAGTACTGATGCGGGTGCAACATGGGACGTTAAAGATCTCCCTGCAAACAGCGGAAACACCGGTGTAAGAAGCCTTCTTCTGATTAACGGAAAAATTTATGCCGGTACTTTTGGTGCAGGCGTTGTGGTGTCTGAAGATATGGGTGCAACCTGGAGAAAAATCAACAGTGGTTTAACCACCGGCTTTGTAAGTCATCTTGTTCATGCCGGAAATGCAATTTATGCAGCAACAACAGGATCAGGCGTATTCAGGATGGATCTGGCCTCTGCAAATGAAACATGGACCGCAATAAACCAGGGTATCAGTGATATGGGCGGACTTATCGTTCAGGCAATAACTGCAACCCCAACAAGACTCGTTATAGTTTCAGATTACGATGGTAAATCATATTACCGTGATCTTAACGGCAGTTCATGGAATCTTAACAGAATCGTCCCTGCGCAGGAGCAGTTCATGACCTTCCAGGCAATCACACTTAATGGCAATGTTTATCTTGCAACAGAAAAAGGCGTTTACAGATCAGCCAACGGCGGTGAAGCATGGACAAGGCTGAATGTCATAGAAGGCGAATACCTTTCAGCATGCTTCGCTGTATCAGGCAATGTGCTTTACACTCTGGTAAGCTCAACAGTACCGGGTCCCGGCGCAGGAACTTATGTTCGACACACTGATAACAACGGTGAGCAGTGGAGCACGGCATTTTTACCCGATATAAGCTTCTTCACAATGCACATTGCATACGGAAAAATATTTGTCGGTAATTCAGACGGACTTTATTACAAAAACAATCCTGCTACAGGTGTTGATGAAGAGGAATCAGTGGTTAAAGGATTTGCACTGGAACAGAATTACCCCAATCCTTTTAACCCTTCCACAAAAATATCTTTTGAAATAAAAGAGGCAGGGAACTACAAACTTGAAGTATTTGATGTAACCGGAAAATCAGTCGGCCTGGTTACATCAGGATATATGGAAGAAGGCAGCTGCAATGTGAATTTTGACGCTTCAGAACTTTCAGGCGGAGTTTACATGTACAGACTCAGCAACGGCAGGACTTCACTTGTAAAGAAAATGATGCTTGTAAAGTAAAACACTTATTACCACGGCGAGCTCCCGCTTCAAGGGAGATATAACTGGCAGGCCGGGAATCAACCCCCGGCTTGTTTTATTTTAAACACCTCTCAACCCAATAAACACTCATTCCTGAATATGTTCTGACACACCATCAGGCAGTTACAAAGGCACCCCTCCGTGTGATTTAATCACATCTCAAATATTATTTATGAAAATTCATAAAATATTATCAGAACACTATTGATATATTGAACGCTGTTCACTATTTTAACGGTATTAATTGAGGAAATTATGGGCATCCGCGAAAGAAAAGAAAAAGAACGCTCAGAAATGAGGCGAAGCATACTTGAAGCCGCAATGAGTCTTTTCATTGATGAAGGTTATGAGAATGTTTCAATGAGAAAAATTGCTCAGAAGATAGAGTACAGTGCTTCAAGCATATACTCTTATTTTGAGAACAAAGACATGATACTCTTTGAACTGCTTCATGAAGGGTTTGAGAAGCTGAAAGAAAAGCAGATCGCAACACAGACCATTGAAGAGCCAAAAGAGAGACTGATTGCGCACGGGGATGCATATATGGAATTTGCATTTGAAAATTCTCAGTATTATGAACTGATGTTCCTGATAAACAAACCAAAAGAGAGATTTGATCAGCATAAGGTTAAAAAACTGGGTGATTCAAGCTATGGTCTTCTTCTTCAAAACGTTGCAGAGTGCATTGAAGCAGGCTATAATAAAGGGGAGGACGTAAACAACCTGGCGCTGTTTCTCTGGTCATCGCTTCACGGCATAGTTTCCCTGTATATCAGGCAGGCAATCATTCTTGAAGAATTTAACAAACAGTATCTTGACAATATAAAGGCAGTAACGCTCGGATTCTTGCAGCAGTTAATAAAAAAGTAACCGTCTTCAAAGCAGGATAAAAGCAACGCAGCAGTTTCATAATAATTAAAACAGCGTTATTCACTGAACGGGTGAGGCACATTCCGGTTACAGGGTTTTGCAAAAATTAGAACGCTGTTCAAAAAATTAACGTTAGTGAGTTTACAAAAGAGGCACTATGAACAAACTAATTTATCTTCTGATTTTCTCCTTGACGGCAGTTATGCATCTGTATGCACAGACTGTTCTTGAAGAATATATTAAAGAAGGACTGGAGAATAATCTTGTCCTTAAGCAGAAGCAGGTTTCCGTTGAGCAGGGTATGACCGCTCTCAAATCTGCGAATGCACTGTTTTTCCCCGGGGTCACCCTTTTGGCAGATTACCTCAGCGGTGAAGGGGGAAGAAACATTTCCATTCCCGTAGGTGATCTCATGAACCCGGTTTACGCTACGCTGAATCAGCTCACGGGCAGCAACCGGTTCCCGCAGATTGAGAATGTGAAGCAGGATTTTCTGCCGTTTCAGTTTTATGATGTCAGGCTCAGGGTTTCAATGCCGCTTCTGAACACCGATATAATCAAAAACAGCGAGATAGCAGGCTTAAGAAGCGAAATTACAAAACTTGATCTTGAGGCCTACAGGAAGGAACTGATCAAAGAAATCTCGAACGCCTATTACGGTTATCTGATGGCCGGAAACGCAGTGAAAATATATAAAAACGCCATCGGGCTGGCCGAAGAAGGAAGAAGGGTCAATGAAAAGCTTCTTAAAAACGGGGAGCTGCTTCCGGTATACCTTCTGAGAGCGGATGCTGAAATTGAGGAGCTGAAATCTAAGTTATCTGAAGCGCTGGTGAAAGAATCTTCGGCGGCAAAATACTTCAACTTTCTTCTTAACCGGGATCTCAGTGCAGCAATCACGGCAGATGAAAACTTAGTGAGCGGCAGCGCCGGCAATCTTCAGGAAGCAACATCTGTTCTGAATGAAAACAGGGAAGAGCTGCTCATGATGGAAGGGGCAGTTAAAATAAGACGCAGTCTGGCAGAGATGAACAAACTGTCCTGGGTGCCCAAAATAAACGCTTTTGCCGATCTTGGTGCTCAGGATTCAAAATGGAATTATAACAAGGACTCAAGATATTACCTTTTCGGGATTCAGCTCTCGCTGCCGCTGTTTGAATCGTTCAGACAGTCATACAAAACCGAGGATGCAGAACTTGAACTGAAAAAAACAGAGCTGGAGCTCAGTTTGATAAAAACTCAGCTTCAGATGAAACTTAAGATCGTTAATGATGAGCTGAAGTCTGCTTATGATGCCCTGCAGAGCGCCCTCAGGCAGGAATCATTTGCCATGTCTTATAATTCCATGATTTCTAAAGGGTATCAGGAAGGTGTTAACAGCTTTATAGAAACAATTGACGCAAGAACTCAGCTTCTTAATGCAAGGCTCCTCGTGAATATCTGCAGGATCAAGCTTGAAATTGCAAAAGTTAACTTTACCCGGGAAACAGCCGGATACATTAATAATGAGGAAGTAAAATAAGATGAAAAAGAGATTGATATCAGGAATTTTAGTGACACTGACGGCGGTATTTCTGTTTCCGGGCTGTTCAGAGAAAAAAGTAAAAATGACAGAAGAAGTGATTCCCGTTGATCTGCTTGCGCTTAACAAGGAGATTACATATAAGGAGGTAATGACCTCGGGCAGATTCACAACCGATGACGAGACCCCTCTCTCATTTAAAACAGGCGGAATTGTAAGAGGCGTATTCGTTAAAGAGGGAGACTACGTTAAAAGAGGTCAGGTGCTGGCATCTCTTGAGCTGACAGAAATAAACAGCGGTGTGGCACAGGCAACGATAGCTTATGAGAAAGCGCTTAGAGATTATAACAGGGTTAGCAGCCTCTATAAGGACAGTGTGGCTACCCTGAGTCAGTTCCAGAACGCCAAAACAGCTCTTGATATTGCGGCTGAACAACTGAATATAGCCAAATACAATCTGAATTACTCCGAAATCAGAGCTTCTGCAGACGGGTATATTCTTAAGAAGTTTGTTAACGAAGGACAGATGGTTGGTCCGGGTACCCCGGTGCTGCTGCAGAACGGAGCAGGTAAGGGCAACTGGGTTCTCAGGGTCGGGGTGAGCGATCGGGAGTGGGCAGCTATTAAAACCGGAGATAAGGCATATATCGAACCGGAAACGGGATCGGGTGATAAGATCGAGGCAAATGTAAGCAGGAAATCTGAAGGTGTTGATCCCGCATCAGGCACATTCACAGTAGATCTCAAGCCCCTCTCGCTTCAGAATATTGAGGTTGCAACGGGATTATTCGGCAGGGCAATGATCATTCCGTCTGAGAAACTTGATGCATGGAGCGTTCCCTATGACGCAATTATTGACGGCGACCGTGATTCAGGCTTTGTATTCATTACCGATGATGAGAAAACCGTGAAAAAGGTTAAAGTCAGGATTCTTGATATAATGAAAGACAAGGTTCTGATAGGCGGCGGACTTGAAAATGCAAAAGCTCTCGTGATCTCGGGCAGTGCATATCTGAGCGACGGCAGCCCGATAAAAACCGGAAAAAAGAAGGCATCATTATGAAAATAGCTGAATATTCTGTTAAAAACCCGCAGCTCACATTCCTTCTCTTTCTGATGGTGGCGATAACCGGCATTTACACACTTATAACAATGCCGAGATCTGAAGATCCTGATCTGGAGTTCCCTGAGTTTCCGGTTATTGTCATATATCCGGGTACAAGTCCGAAAGACATGGAGGAACTGATCGTTGAACCTGTTGAGAAGAAACTGAGCAGTCTTGAAGATATCAAAGAGATCAGATCAGAGATAGTTGACGGGCTGGCAATTATAAACGTTGCCTATAAACACGGCTCAAACATAGACAGCAAATATCAGGAAATGGTAAGAGAGGTGAATAACCTGAGAAGCGAGCTCCCTGACGACATCTACAGCATCGAGGTGAAAAAGATTGTTCCCTCAAATGTAAATGTTCTGCAGGTTGCACTGATTTCGGAAAACGCGCCGATTGATAAGATGCGTGAAAAGGCAGAGGAGCTTAAAGATGAACTAAGTAAAATGCCGGAGCTGAAAAACATTCTGATCCATGGGCTGCCCGGTAAGATTGTGAACGTTGAGCTGAAATTTGATAAGATGGCAGCAATGGGAGTTCCCCTTGATGCTGTGCTGGGAA
>CAYPMQ010000195.1:0-6618 GCA_964411625.1 uncultured Ignavibacteriaceae bacterium | reverse complement strand
TGGAGGCCGATGGGAAACATATTCTTACTGATTCATACACTTCAATCGGTGTAGTGGGGGGAGTGCTGGTGGTCCTTTATACAGGGCTTGAAATCCTTGATCCTATTGTGGCAATGGCTGTTGCTTTTAATATTATTTTTACGGGTTATTCTCTTATCAGAATTGCAGTAAGAAGACTTATGAACGAATCAGATAATGAATTGATTGAAAATATTTGCAGAAAACTTAATGAGATCAGGAATTCATCATGGGTGGGGATCCACAGGCTAAGAGCGTGGGAATCGGGTGATAATGTTTTTATTGATTTTCATCTTATTCTTCCTTATTACTTTACGATAAGAGAAGCTCATGAAGAGGAACTTCGTATCAGAGCATCGCTGAAAGAGGTATATGAAGATTCCCAGCTTATAATACATCAGGACCACTGTAATACAGGTATGTGCCGTTTTTGCGGATACACACCCTGTGATTACAGAAAATCGCCGAAAGTAATCGAGGGAAGATGGGGTCCTGAATATCTTACCGCGCTTAATGATTTTGGCACCCTTATAGAAGAAAAATGATATTAATTATGTATTTTTCAAGCATGTAATAAGTTAATTAAACCTTAAGCGATTTGATGTTTTACTAATCAAAATGGATTAAAAATGGCTGATTTAAGAACGGATTACCTCGGCCTCACGCTGAGAAATCCTGTAATTGTAGCAAGTTCAGGACTGACAAAAAATGAAGAGAAAGTTAAAGCCTGTGAGGATGCCGGAGCAGGCGCGGTTGTTCTGAAGAGTCTTTTTGAGGAAGTCATTACCGCTAAAAATTTCGGCAATGATTATTCAATGGAAGATCATCCCGAAGTTCTTGAATATATACAGTCCAACGCAGGGTTTCTATATGGTTCCTCTGATTATTTCAAGATGATATCCGGTTCAAAGAAAAACACATCAATTCCCGTTATCGCAAGTATTAACTGTGTCAGTAACGGGGGATGGACTGCCGTTGCCCGTGAGATAGAAAGCAGCGGTGCGGATGCCCTTGAACTTAATATCTTTTCGGTTGCTGCTGAAAACAACAAAGATGCGCTTTCAGTTGAAAAACAATATTATGATCTTGTAGCTGATATCAGAGCAAGGGTTAAAATCCCTATTGCAGTGAAAATCGGAAAGCATTTCACATCAATTCCTAATTTTGCCCTGAATCTTGAAAATGCCGGAGCAAACGGAATTGTTCTCTTTAACCGTTTTACCGAACCGGAAATTGATATTGAAACATTTTCCCTGAAGTCTCATTTCTCATTCAGCACCGTTGAAGAGGTTTATCTCCCCCTGAGATGGATTTCGATACTCTACAGACAGGTTAAGGGTTATCTCTGTGCAACCACAGGTGTAAAGAGTCATGAAGATATAATCAAACTGCTGCTGGTAGGTTCTTCAGCCGTTCAGATAGCGTCATTATTTTACAGGCAGGGGCTTGGTGAAATGGAAACTATCCTGGGCGGACTTAATAACTGGCTTGATGCAAAGCAGTTTCCCGATATCAAAAGCATAAGAGGTAAACTCAGTTTTATTAAATCCTCAAAACCGCTGGCACAGCACTATCTGCGGGCACAGTTCATAGAGAAGATTTCTGAAGTGGAGTAATAACAGAATTAATCCTTAGGGCTCGTAACAGGGCCCTTTTTTGTAACCGTTTATCACTCAATGTACTCGGCGCGCAGTGATCCTGTATAGATAACATGTTCTTTTTTAAAGTACCCCCCGCATTCAACAGCTTTCTTTTTTGTCTCAAACAATCCGAAAACAGAGGATCCGCTCCCGCTCATGTGGGCAGAATATGCTCCCCGTTTTAACATTTCTTCTTTCAGAGAAGCAACCTCAGGGTATTCTCTGAAAACGATCTTCTCAAAATCATTAAGCGTTCCGGTGCCGTGGAGTTTTCTTTTAAGACGAAGAGAATTCAACCTCCTGAGATCAAAAGGTGCCGGAGCAGGAGTGCAGTTTTTATATGCCCAGGGGGTTGAAATATGAATTCCGGGGTTAACTATAAGGATATAGGAGGAATCAAGCTTCAGTCTGCACTCTTCGAAATTTTCACCTCTACCTGATGCAAATAAAGGTCTGGGTCTTATGAAGAAGGGTACATCTGATCCGAGAGTAAGCGCCATCTCCGTGAGTTCAACCCTGCTGAAAAGGGAGCCGTTAAGTTCATTGAGCGCAAGTAGCATGGCTGCTGCATCCGAACTGCCTCCGCCGAGTCCCGCACCCATGGGAATTCTTTTATTCAGGTGAGCACTGAAGCTTATAAGATTATTGCTCCCCGCCATTTGTGCAAAAAGTTTTGCCGCTTTAACAACGAGATTTGATGAAACATCGGCATTCAGTTCATCCGAATCTGTGGTAAAGTTGAAATTATCAGCTTTCTTTACGGTAAGGATGTCATACAGCCCTGAAACCGGGTAAAAAATGGTTTCGATATTATGGAAACCGTCTGTCCGCTTTGAAGTAATGAAAAGCCCGATGTTGACCTTAGCCGGAGCTTTAATCCGGATACTTAGCATCAACAGCACTCCTGAGTTTCTTAATGTGACCTGTATCTGAACCGCAGCATGCGCCAACCATCCTTAGGTTAGTAGTAAAAAATTCACTTATCCCGTTAATATATTCATCAGGGGTTATACACTCTTTCATATCAGAGTCTGTAAAATTACCTGTGCCGCAGTTAAGATAAAAACCGAAAGGAGGCAGGGGCTGGTATGCTTTGTAAAGTTTTCTGAAAGAATCAATTCTTACACAATTAAATGAAATTAAAAGGGGTTCAAACTCCATGACCATCGTGATTGCATCTTCAACTGATTCTCCGCTTAAAAGGCGAAGGTGCTCATCAAAAAAGATACTCGTAATAAACGGAATGGAATTAGTGCTGCAGTATCTTGATGAAATCATTAATTCATCAAGATGCCCCATGGTTTCATTAATGATCAGATCACTGCCCGCCTTCATCAGTTCATCTATATGAAGAGCATGATTTTTTTCAAGTCTTGTAAGGCTGAGTGTTCTCAGAGGTGAATAACAGTCTTCAGCCGGAGCATTAGAGCCTGCTACTATTACACCTGTACTGCCAGCTGCATCTCTGGCAAGTGCAACACTCCTGTTAACAAGTTCTATCCAGTTATAAGTGTAACTTGATCTTTTTATAGCTTCAGGATTCGTTCTGAAAGTATTTGTGGTTATGATATCCGCACCGGCTTCAACGTAAGACTTGTGCACTTCAAAAACCGCATCAGGATTGGTGTAGCTGAGGACTGAAGACCATAACTCAGGGTCTGTTTCATAACCGGTATTCTGAAGGAGTGAGCCGCCAGCTCCGTCGAGTATTAAGGGTTTTTTCAGGTTTCTGAATCTGTTTTTCATTACGATCTTTTACTGGATTTATTATAGTAATTCACTGCTGCGCTGAACATTCCGTCAAGATCGATCATATCAATACATTCGAGTTTGTAAGGGCATGTTTTTTTCCAGCATGGAGAGCAGAAAAGATCTGCAGGATAAAATTTTACTCCACGGTCAAAGAGATCAATTTCAGTATGGCAGCTCAGGCCAAACCATACAATTATATATTTTTTGAGTGCGATACCGAGATGCAGACCAAATGAATCACCTGTTATGATCACATCTGCGAGCGATTCATAGCATGCTCCCTTTCTGACTCCGTCATCAACAGGTGTGTTGATAATTTTGCCTGAAAGTGCAGAATTTATGTGTTCGTTTCGTTCTCTGTCCTCAGGTCCGCCAAGAAGCAAAATTCTGAAATTTGTTTCGTCAAGAAACTTTCTGATAAGTTTAATGTGCTGTTCAACCGTCATCTTTTTATTGGGGAAGAGAGTTGAGCAGCCGGTGTTAAAACCGACTACAAAATCTGTATCCCTGATTCCGACAAGTGAACGGAAGTTTCGGATATAATCAAGTTCATTTTCGGTGAAATTAAAAACATAATCATCCCTGTGATAATCAATTTCCAGGGTTTCTGCAACATAATCGGTCTTTGTGCGGGTGTTAACTCTGAATTTAAGATGATCATCCATTCCGAGGCGGTAATTATAAACTGCACCTTCGTTTAACGGAATAATTTTGCCTGAATTGCTGAGGCCGAAACCAAGTTTTTTTGCCGCTGATATTTTGTTAAGAGCGGAGGCAGCTTTCTGTGATTTATCAAGATTTACTGCAATATCAAAGGTCATATTTTCCAGTATAAGCAGTGAATCAAAGCCGAAAATGTGGACCCGGTCAATGAAAGGGTTATTGTGAAGAAGCGGAGCGGAGATCTTTTCAGTAAGCCAGTGAATCTCTGACTCCGGATATTTCTTCTTTAATGATGGAAGATGAGATGTGGTCATTAAAACATCTCCCATGGCGTCAAGATTGATGATCAGAATTCTTGTACCAGAAGGGAGTATGTCCTTACATCCTTTGGTGTAGCAGTCATGATCGGGAAAACATGGTTTATATCCGTTAAATCTTTTACACTCCAGAAATTTTTTATCCATTAAGGTATTTCTCTAAAAAGGGGAAAAATTTGTTTTCAACTTCCTCAAAGGTAACATTATCAAGGTTTGGTTCCAAAGTAACTATGCTTTCAAAGTCGGATCTGTAGGGGCTCCAGATCATGTCGTTTGTCATATATTTTACGTACAGACCGAAAAGGGGTACTCTGAATGCCGATGCTATGTGAACCGTTGATGTATCGGGTGTGAAAATCATGTTCAGGCGTTTAACCATAGCTGCAAACTCATCAAAATCCGGAGTGTAAAACACCTTTTCCCTATCGGGCTGGATTTCCCATGCAAGTGAAAGATCTCTGGTTGATGACATCAGGAGCACGCTGATATCATACTTTTCAAGCCCGGCCAGGAGCATTCTGAATTTTGTCACGCCCCAGAATCTTGCCATGCTCCCGGCAGAAATATTTATACCGAGAAGGAATCTGCCGGATTGAGATTTTTCGCTTAAAATTTTATCGATTCTTTTTTCAGAGCTTTCTTTAACTCTGTAAACTATATTAAGATCATTTTTCGGGCCTTTTATCCCGGCTGATTCAGCAATATTAAGAAGCCTGTCAATAACATGATGAGACTCCGGATTCAGGCGTTCTGCAGTAGTTGTGTAAAGAATTCGGTTATCCTTATTCAGACCAATTATATGAGGAATCCTGAAGCTTGCAAGAAGATAACTCACCGTTGTGCTTACATCATCATGAAGGTCAAAAACCGCTCTGTAACCGGACGAATTAATTTCTTTGATAAGTTTTCTGATAAAAGAATAACTTTTCTCAAACACAATGACACGGGAGATATCGGGATTATTCTCAAAAATAAAGTGATTATAAGAGCTGGCAAGTATGTCTATACTGCAGCCTGTGGCTGATTTAAGGTACTGAATAAAGGGTGTTGTAACAAGAGCATCACCAATCCTGTTTAGTCTGATAATCAGAACTCTGGACTCGGGGGTTAAATTCAGCTGACCCGGATTCTCTTTTTTACCCGCACCCGTTAATAAAAGTCTGTAAATCAGAGGCTTAAAAGTATGTTCAAGATTCTTCAGCATTTTTTATGCTTTCAATAAGTTTATCAAGAGATGAGGAAAACACATCAAGATCAATATTTCTGAAACATTCATGATTTCTGCTGCATTCAAGAAGATTGCAGACTATACACTCAAGCTCCTTCAACTGAATTACAACGTTAATGCTCCCGAGCGGAGCATGGAAAGCCGGATCAGTGGGACCAAACATTGCAAGCACGGGAACTCCGAGTGCTGCCGCAAGGTGCATTGGCCCGCTGTCATTAGAAAGAACAAAACGGCAGGCTTTTAAAATTCCCCCCATTTTTAGGAAATCGGTTTCAGGAGCAATTACAGAGTCGTATTTCATCAGATTTTTAATAGCTGTAGCTTCTTCATAGTCTCCGGGACCCCATAAAATAACAATTTTATATCCCCTTTCACCTGCCAGGTAATCACCGAGCTCTGCAAACTTTTCAGGATCACATCTTTTTGACTTCCATCCGCCGCCCGGCATAAGTGCCGCAGTATTTCCGGGAGCAGCATGATCCCTGATAAACTCTGCTCCGAACTCCTCATCTTTTAAATCAACCCAGACACGGGGAGCAGATTCAATAGTTTTTATTCCTGCTCCTTCTAACAGCCTGAGATGGAGCGCTCCCAGATGGTGAAGATTCCGTTCCCCGGGACCGAATAAATTGTAAGCGTATTTCCTGCCCCTGTAAGGATAACCCAGTCTGTAGCGTGCTCCGCTGAAAAATGTGCATAATGCGGTACGCGGATTAGTGTAAGTATCAATGATAAGATCATATTTTTCATTCCGGAACATCCTGATAAGATCAATATTCCCGGTCTTATCCTTCAGGAAGTATTTAACTTCTTTCACATAAGGATTATATCTCAGTACAGGCTCACAGAACGGCTCGGTCAGGTAATGAATTTCTGCTCCCGGAAAAGCCGAAGTCAGACTTTCAAGCATTATAGTCGAAACAATGACATCTCCCGCTCCGCGGAATTTTATTATCAGAATTTTCCTGACTGATTCTTTTTTGATATACATCGTTCGTAT
>CAYPMQ010000194.1:0-6812 GCA_964411625.1 uncultured Ignavibacteriaceae bacterium | reverse complement strand
ATAATAATTATTCCGGCAACCGGTATCCCTGGAAAAAACAGGCCGATAATACCGGGCGTTTTATTGACGGAAGTCTTTCTGTTAACTGGAGTTGGGTGTTCTAAATGGAAATTTTAGTCGTAGATGATCTTGCAGAAACCAGAATTGTTCTTAAGGCTTTGCTTCAGAGGCAAGGTCATTCAGTAATTACTGCATGCGATGGTGAAGAAGCATACAATATACTGGATCAGAACCCTCAGATAACATTTGTTATCAGTGACTGGAATATGCCGAAAATTGAGGGTCCGGAGTTATGTGATATCATCAGGAGAAAATTTACTGATCGTTATATCTATTATATTTTGCTCACGGCAAAGAATGAAAAAGATGAAATTGTGGCAGGTATGGAAGCCGGTGCCGATGATTTTATCAGTAAACCTTTTGATAAAGAGGAACTTAAGGTAAGGATTAAAGCCGGTGAGAGAATCCTCTCGTTAAAAAGAGACCTAGACAGACAGAATAAGCAGCTTGCAGATTACAACCATAAACTCATCAAAGACCTCAAGGCTGCAGCAATTTTACAGCAAAGTCTTCTGCCTAGTAAATACCTTTCTTTTGGTAACGTTAATTTTTCAGGATTGTTTTTCCCTTCCACATTTATAGGCGGTGATTCTCTAAACTATTTCAGGCTCACTGATCACCACCTTGGGTTTTACATTCTTGATGTGGCAGGACATGGAGCAGCTGCAGCAATGCTGGCTTTCTCACTCAATAAAAATTTCTCATTTGACTCTAAGAGCTTTAATCCTATACTTCTTGAAAACCATGAAAAACCAATTGTTAAATCTCCTGATCAGGTTTTGACGGAGCTTAATGCTAAATCTTCTTTATCAACAGACTCGATGTCTTATTTTACGATGGTCTATGGTGTCATTGATCAGAATACCATGGAAATGGAGCTCTCATTTGCCGGTCATCCGGCAGGACTTCTTATTACCGGCAATGGTGAACGCGTCAGGATAGGTGATCAGTCTTTCCCGGTAGGTATGTTTGATTTTGCAGAATATACATCAATAAAACATTTTCTGACGCCCGGTGATGTGCTTCTCTTTTTTTCTGACGGCGTGTTTGAGTGTAAAGGCAGTAACAATACGTCTCTAACAGAAGAAGAAATAGCGGAATTCATAATTAATAACAGAGGAGAGGAGTTGAAAGGAATAGCTGATAAATTTGAACAATTTCTTACTAAATACAATAATACGGACTCTTTCAGTGATGACGTTTCAGTACTCTTCATCAGTATATCCGGAAGTTTAATAGCACAAAAGCAGCTGAACAACGACTGAAACAGATCATTTATCGATTTTTTTTTTGTTACTATTACAAGTGCATTATGTTTGAGCCTATCAATTATTTTTTGGAAGGTACTTATGAAACAATTTGCCCAGCTCTCAATTTTCGTCACAGCTTTAATAGCAATTGGAATTATCTTTATCGGTTGTGAAGATAAAAGCACACTTACAGATCCGTTCAATACAGCCGCTCAATTTGAACAATTAAATATTAGCAGTAATTTTAATTTTACTACCACAAAAACAATCAGTCTCAGTATCAGGTTGCTCGGAACCGGTGGTTCACAACTTTCAAATATTCCTTTTTCGGTTTACAATGGACCAAATGATGGCACAGGTTCAATGATATTTAGCGGTGTAACCGATGAAGACGGGTTATATAACTCTGAAATTTCCTTGCCTTCATATCTTGACACATTATATCTAGTAATAGAATATATCGGTCTGCCAAATGAGACGCCTGTACCCATTAATGGTAATTCAGCTGAAATCACACTGGGAAATCCTTCCCTGAAGACAAACAAGCCCGGCAGAAGCGGTAACAACTACACTCCTGCATCATCTCAGATTACTTATAAAACTTTAGGGACATGGAATTCTTTAGGTGTTCCAAATTATCTTCAGCCCTTAAGGGAAACAATTCCGGCATCATTGCTGGCTGAAATTAATAACTCAGTGCCGGAGAGAGTATCAGTTCCGGTAAGAAATCCTCAATATATTCAGCCCGGAACTCAGACCAACATTTTAATCAGAGATACTGCAGATGTCTTTGTCACTTTTATACATGAGGGTGCAGGATTCAAAAATGCTCTGGGATTTTATACATACCCGGCAGGCAGCCCCCCCACCTCCGTTGCTCAGATTGAATCAACTATGACACTGATTTTCCCGAATGCCTCATACAGCGGCAGCGGAGGAGGATTAACAACCGGCGACCAGGTGAACATCGGCAGATTTGCTCCAAATACCGTTATTGGATGGTTCTGTGTTTCAAATGGTTTTAGCAACTCTACTGTCGGAAATGGTAACTGGAGATTTTATTCAGACTCTAATCTCAATCCCGAGACTGCTTCTTCTCAGAAACCTCATAATGTGCTGCTTACTTCTGCCAGTACTGATAAAATCATTCTTGGGTTCGAGGACATAAAACGGGATGTATCCGGGTGTGATCAGGATTTTAATGATATATTATTCTGTGTGACTTCTAACCCCGTAACTGCAATTGACAGATCCGGGATTCAGTCACTTCAAACACCAAAAGATACAGATGGTGATGGTGTATATGATCTTAATGACCAGTTCCCAAATGATCCGCTGAGAGTAGCTACAAGTTTTTATACGTCATCCTCCTCCACAGGTACTCTTGCGTTTGAAGATCTCTGGCCTGTAAAAGGTGACTATAATTTCAATGATCTGGTTGTATCTTATAAATACACCTATATTACAAATGCTCAGAATAAAGTTGTTGAGATGAAATGTGATTACTCGGTTAAAGCTATCGGAGCTGCATTTGATAACGGATTTGGTATTCAGTTGGCCGTTCCGCCTTCCGCGGTTTCTTCTGTTACAGGCTATAGATTTAGTGAATCCATTATTAACCTTGCAGGAAATGGTGTTGAAACAGGTCAGGATAAAGCAGTTATTATAGTATTCGATAATGCACACACTGTATTACCTTCGGTATCCGGTTCATATGTAAACACCGAGAATGACAAACCTAAAGTAGCCCCGGTAAATGTTCAGATTACTATCCTCTTTACTCAGCCACTTGATATCAGCCAGCTTGGCACAGCACCTTATAACCCATTCATTTTCATCAATAAAGAGAGAAGCAAAGAGGTTCATCTTCCCGATAAACCGGGCACTCAAAAAGCCTGGAGTGGATTCTGGGGCACAATTCACGATAATAGCATTCCTGCACAGGGTCGTTATTATAAAACTTCAAACAACCTTCCCTGGGCACTTGATATTCCTGCTGATTTCAAATACCCTATTGAGAAAAAAGATATTCTGACTGCCTATCTCCATTTTAAGGCATGGGCTGAAAGCGGCGGAACAGTTTACAGAGATTGGTATTCAGATCTTGCAGGTTACAGGAATTCCGTTAACATTTATCTCAAATGACTACCGGTAGAAAACTTGTATTAATAACTTTTGCCGCAGCCATATTGATTTCATTATGGCTGCGGTTCTCTATAAATTTCAACTCACCTTATATTGATGAGAGCGATTATCTTTTTGTTGGTCGTTTACTTTTGTCAGGTGTTGAATGGCCTAATCAATCGTATATTTTTTCATCCGATTTGCCTCTGTATTTAATAGGTGTTGCCGATGCAGCAGGGGGAATTCAAGCTGCAAGGATACTTTCTCTGATCACAGGATTGATATCACTCTATTTTTCATATAAAATTCTGCTTGGAATGTCAGATGATTATAAGATTGCGCTATCAGGAACTTTGATCCTTGCCTTAAATCCGGTTCACATATTTCTCTCAAAGTTTGCCACGTATGATATCTACGCTTTTACTTTTTTGATAATCTCATTATATTTTTTGCAACGTTTTCTCAAGATAATGAATAGCCCGTGGCTGGCGGGAGCTCTCATCTTTCTTATCGCTTCAATTTTTTCTAAATATATCATACTTCCTTATGCAGCCCCCTTCTTTTTAATAGTATTTCTGAAAAGCCGGAAATTATTTTTTATCAGCATTCTTGTTTTCTTGGTGATTCTCATTGGTTATTTTCTATTTTACATGAAGGAGCTTAGAGAATTATATCTGACCCAGATAACCGGAACACATTCTGCAATTAAAGATCCTGCCGGTGTTATCTATATTCTTTTCTATTACTGCGGTCTTATGATTATGGCTGCACTCGTTTCAATTTTGATAAAATCAGAAAAATCTGACCTGTTTGGCGTTCTTTTTATGGTTACCTGCTCTCTGCCTCTCCCGGTCTATCATTTATTAAGTCAGAATCCCATCTCATTCTTTAAGCATACAATCTATCCATCAGCATTTTTGATACCCGTATTGATCCCCCTTCTCAAGACTCTGACCCAACGGGATCAGTCAGTTAAAAAATCTCTCGTTACCGCGTCTGCACTTTCATTGTACTGTATTATTTCTGTTTTTCAGGTCAGAGAAATGGAGAATGGATATCCTGACACGAGTGGCGTTGAGTCTTATCTAAATCAAAATGTTAAGAAAAATGATATATTAATAAGCGAGGATTCTTATCTGCTAAGATATCTCTTTTATCCTCGTTTAGCCCTTAATCAACTCTTTGAAACCTCCCATTTTGACAATAATAAGGATCATGTTTATGAAAGAAAGGATGTTATTGATGCTGTATGGGAGGGTAAATTTGATTATGTTTATCTTAATGGACAGATTACCCCCTTGCTTGGCAAATTGCTTGCTGATAAAGTTCTAAAAAACTCTTATGAGCTCGTTTATTTTGAAAAGTATTCACTTAGCAGCGTGTTTACACAGCTAAGATCGGGTGAATTACGTATATATAAAGCACGACATAAATATCAAGGTAAATTTCCAATTAAATAGCATCATCAATTTGATAAATGACATTTTCTTAAGCGTTATTGTGCCTGCCTTCAATGAAGAACGTCGTATTGGCGATACCCTGTACGCAATTAAGGACTATCTTGAAACAAGAGACTGGCGTAGTGAAGTTCTGGTGATTGATGATGGCAGCAAAGATTTAACTGCTGAGGTTGTCAGGGTAATTAATCATTACGGAAAGGAGATTAAATCACATTCTGAGATAAGACTTGTTCTGATTCCCGAAAACAAAGGAAAAGGTTATGCAATTTCGCAGGGTATTTTGCAGTCTTCAGGGCAATATATTCTTTTTACTGATGCGGATCTCTCTTCTCCAATAGAGGAATCGGAGAAATTGATCAAGACAGCTCTGATCGGAGACTTTGATCTCGTACTAGGGTCAAGAAAATTACCGGGGGCAATTGTTTCAAATACATTGAAACGCTCTGTAATGAGCGACGTCTTTTCTTTTATAGTAAGGATTTTTCTTATAAAAGGTATCTATGACACCCAATGTGGTTTTAAATTATACAAGGGGATTTCAGGAAAACAATTAGCTAAATTACAAAAAGTTTATGACTATACTTTTGATGTTGAGCATTTGTATATTGCACAGAAAACAGGATTAAAAATTAAAGAGGTTCCGGTCATTTGGATTTACCGGCCGGGATCAAAAGTACATCCATTTAAGGATTCAGTCAGAATGCTGCTTAATCTGGTAAGAATCAGATTCCTGCACAGAGACCTCTCATGATGGATTTTAAAGATCAGAAAAAGTCTCGTGTCTCTCAATAAGTTTTTATATTCTGAGTTCTTAACCTGTTAATCTCAAATAAAGTCACTCCCGTTGCAACGCTTACATTCAGTGACTGAAGACGTCCTTTAAGGGGAATTTTATAGGTCATATCACATTCTTTAATGATTGATTGTCTTACCCCTTTTTCTTCATTGCCCATTATAACTGCTACGAGAGTTTCTTTATCTGCAGAAATTCCTGTTGCTGAATCAGAGAGAGTTGTACCTACAATCCAGAAGCCGTTTTCTTTAAGTTTTTCAATGGTAATTCCCAGATTAGCCGATTTATGAAGTTTGATATATTCAAGTGCTCCGGCTGATACTTTTGAAACGGTTTCATTAATGGGAGCGCTGTTTTTTATTGTTATAATAACACCGTCTGTTCCGAAACATTCTGCCGAGCGTATAATGGCCCCAAGATTCTGAGGATCCTGTATATTTTCAAGAATAAGCAGTGTTTTATTTCCGTTTCTGGCAGCATCTATAAGCTCTTCAAGTTCATAAAATTTCACCATCCCTCTCAGGGCTACTACTCCCTGAGTATTGCTCTCTGATCCGTATCTGCTGAATTTACTTTCAGGGAGCTCAACAACTTCAACTTTATTTTTCTTTGCTTCGGTTCTGATATCTTTTAATATTTCTCCCTGCAATCCGAACTTAAAGTATATTTTTTCAATTCTGGCATTTGCTCTGAGCGCTTCCAGAACCGGCTTTCTTCCCATTATATAATCATGCTGATGCTCCTGAGGGAGCTTGTCTTCAGCGGGTTTTTCCTCATGTTCACGATAAGGTCTGTCTCCGGATCTGAATTCCCCCCTCCGCACTCCGGGTCTTCCATATCCTGATGATTTTGAATGTTCTTTTCTTTCCCATTCCTTTTTTACTATTTTACCTATCGGTATTTTTTTATACTCTCGGTTCTCCTGTGTTTTTTCTCCCACTTCTCCTGATTCATTTCTGTAGGAATAGTCTTTTTTTACATTTCTTCCGCCGGGCTTTCCGTAAGAGCTTTTGCCGTAGGGCTTTCTGCTGCCCGGTTTATCTGAATTCATGTCTGCTTTTCTATACCCTCTGTCTGAAAATCCTGATCGTTCATAAGGCAGCTTTTTCTCATAACTTCTTTCAT
>CAYPMQ010000193.1:0-6899 GCA_964411625.1 uncultured Ignavibacteriaceae bacterium | reverse complement strand
CAATAGGGGTGGGGCTCTATCAGCATGACGTAAATCAGAAAAATCTCACAAAAAAACTCGATGATGTTGTCATTAGCTGCGTTAACTACGTGGGGGTTGATATCAACACTGCCTCGGCACCCCTGCTTTCCTATGTCTCCGGACTTAATAAAAGACTCGCCAATAATATTGTGAAATACCGTGAGGAAAAGGGCAGATTCAGATCAAGAACCGAGCTTATGAAGATAAGCGGTTTTGGTGAAAAGGTGTTTGAACAAAGCGCAGGATTTCTCAAAATTTCTGACGGTGATAATCCTCTTGATAATACTTTTATACATCCTGAATCATACGACGCCGTAAATGAACTCTTCAAAATGCTGAATGTTGAAGCAGCCTCAATACGTGAAGCAGGCGGACTTTTTGAATCAATCGTGGTGAAAAAAGGGATTCGTCAGGTTGCGGAGAAAATAAATATCGGTGAACCAACTCTGCAGGATATCCTTGATCAGCTTAAAAAACCGGGCAGAGACCCCCGTTCAGAATTGCCTCCTCCCATTCTTAGAAGTGATGTTCTCAAAGTGGAAGACCTTCAGGAAGGAATGAAACTAAAGGGTACCGTCAGAAACGTTGTTGATTTTGGTGCCTTTGTTGATATCGGCGTAAAACAGGATGGGTTACTGCATGTATCGCAGATGAAAAACTCATTTGTCAAAAATCCTATGGAAGTTCTTGCTGCGGGTGATATAATTGAAGTTACGATAATCGGGATTGATAAGGATCGGGGAAGAATTTCTCTGAGCCTGAGAAACTGATGAATAAAAAAGAGGCTTCAGAGTAATCTGAAGCCTCTTTAAATTTCCTACCTGAGTATCCTTGATATAAACTTATGTATCAGGTTATTAACCAAAACGGGGTTTTCAGAAGGTGCAATGTGACCAGCATCGGGTATCATTTCAAACTGCCCGTTACGGCTGTTGTTCATCATTTGTCTCAGTTCTGACGGAGGAGTGATTGAATCAAATTCACCGGTAAGACCAAGAAGAGGAAGATCTGTTGACTCTGCAAAATCCTTGGTGCTTGTTCTTCCCATCATAGCCAGGAGACAACCTTTAACTCCGACAGGGTTAGCAGAAGTTGCTTCTGCAATAAATCTTTTATATTCATCAGGATTTTCATGCTTGAATTTTGTATGGAAGAATGACTCCATGAGTCCTCTTGCATAAACATCAAGCTTGTTGTTATTGATCATTTTTATTGCAGCAGCCCTTTTCAGCAGCGCATCCTTGTTATCTGCCGTTGCTCTGGTATCACACAGAATTATACCGGAATAAGCTGAGGGATTTCTTTCTGCTGCCCTGAGAGCGATGTAACCTCCCATTGAGAGTCCGCACAGAAAAGGTTTGGAGATTCCTGCTTCTTTTACGACATCCTCAAGGTCATCAACAAACTGCTCCATAGTGTACTGACCATCCCCTGCATCACTTTTACCAAGCCCCCTGACATCATAGCCTATGCAACAGTATTCTTTTGACAACTCTTTATATTGATTCTTCCACATTGTGTGATCAAGTATAAAGCCATGTATAAATACAATTGCCTGTTTGGTTTTATTACCGTAGGTATAGATCATTCTTAGCTTTCTTCATTGAAATACTAACAAAATAAATAAAATTTCAATTATAAAGATGGCAACAAAAAAGTAAAAACTCAATAGAGGCAGCGATAAATGAAAAATTTTAATGCTGAGAATCTGCTCTTTTTTCATTTTTACCCCTTTTTGTACCCAATTTTAACCCCTTTATAATTTTTATCATTCCGGAAACCGACACAATATCTCTGTTACAATGATATCAGGATGCTGTTGTTTTTCAGTTTATAATCTGATTTTTTATTAAGCATAAATTTATAAGCTCTGTAATGTTCTGACTTATGCTTTTTGCTTACCTGATTTTTTCTTGCTTAATTTTATTCTCTGTCCCTCTATCCGGTTATTAGATCTGTATGAGGCCCGCCCTGTAAAGGATATTGTTTTCCTGATTGCTCATTATTTAATAATTTACAGCCCAATGTTTATCATTTGCCAATGGTTTCGACCAAGGGAGAGAATCCCTTCTGTATTTTCCGGTTTCTAAACGCATTAAAAATTTTTTTGTTTATTAAAGATGCAGCTATAGCCAAAATCACTTGGACTTCTTTCACAGTTGACTAAAGTAAACCGGAACAAATATGTTATCCCTGACTTCTAATTATCCTGACCGCTAATTATATTATAATCTACAGCCCCACTAATATCTATTGCTGATTGTTTTAACCAAAGGAGTGAAATCCTCAGGAAAAAAAAGACCGGGGTCACCGGTCTCTTTTTCTGATTCTCTCATATAAATAGTTTTAATATAAAGAACATTGTTCTAATAATACCTATGTTATAGTATGTATCTCTTTCTGTAAACTACTTCTATCATCGTTCTGCTTTGCATAGGTCTGGTGTCACTATCATGCTGCGGAGATAATTTCTACTCCTCAAGCGTGCTTTTATCACCCTCAGGGAGTCCGAGTGCCCTTGCCTTCAGGAGTCTGCGCATGATTTTACCTGAACGTGTTTTGGGAAGTACGTCAACAAAAGTGATTTTTTCCGGTTTAGCTATTGGTCCTATTTCATGACCAACGTGCTTTTTGAGATCCTCGGCAAGAGCTTCATTTCCATCTATTCCCGATCTGAGAAGCACGTACGCATGGATTGTATTGCCTCTGACTTCATGCGGCAGCCCAATTACTGCGGCTTCAGCAACTGCACTGTGTGAAACGAGAGCGCTTTCAATTTCCGCCGTACCAAGACGGTAGCCGCTGACTTTGATAACATCATCAAGCCTTCCTATTACCCAGATATAACCGTCTTTATCCTTTCTGGCTGAGTCTCCTGCCTGGTACATGTTCTTAAAAGTTGACCAGTACTGTGTTACGTATCTTTCCGGGTCTTTATAAATGGTTCTGAGCATTGCAGGCCATGGTTTTTTGATGACAAGATTTCCCTCTTCACCTGCAGGAACCGGTTTACCGTCATTATCAACCACGTCAACATCAATTCCGAAAAAAGGTTTTGTTGCCGAGCCAGGCTTTAATGGTGTGATAGGAATCGGGGTGATCATAAAGCCGCCTGTTTCTGTCTGCCACCAAGTATCCATGATCGGACATTTTCCTCTGCCAATTACATTAAAATACCATTTCCAGGCTTCAGGGTTTATCGGTTCGCCGACTGAACCAAGCAGTCTCAGAGAACTGAGATCATGTCTGTTTGCCCATGCATTACCAAATCTCATCAATCCTCTTATTGCAGTTGGTGCGGTGTAAAGGATTGAAATTCCGTATTTTTCAATCATTTTCCACCATCTGTTAGGATAGGGGAAATTAGGGGCTCCTTCATACATGAAACTTGTTGCACCGTTGAGAAGCGGACCATAGACAATATAACTGTGTCCTGTAATCCATCCGGGATCTGCAGCACACCAGTAGCGGTCTTCATCTTTAAGATCGAAAACATATTTAAGTGTGGTTGCCGTATAAACCATGTATCCGCCGTGAGTGTGTACTATACCTTTTGGTTTACCCGTTGTTCCTGATGTATAAAGGATAAACAGCATATCCTCTGAATCAAGCATCTCTGTTTCACAGGGCTGATTCATTACCGGCAGCTCGCAGAGATCGTGGTAGAAATAATCTCTGCCCGGTGCCATGTGAACTTCCTGCCCTGTTCTTTTGACAACTACAACATGTTCAATAGTGCCTTGTCTTGCAATGGCCTCATCAACAATTCCTTTTAAGGGAACAATGCTTCCGCGCAGCCAGCCGCCATCGGCAGTGATCAGAACCTTGCTTGCTGCATCTTCAATTCTGCCGGCAAGTGCATCAACACTGAAACCACCGTAAACCACTGAATGAGCTGCACCTATTTTTGCGCAGGCAAGCATTGCAAAAACCAGTTCCGGAATCCTGGGCATATATATAGTTACGATATCACCTTTTTGCACACCCATTGATTTCAGCACATTGGCAAATTTGGTAACCTCGCGGTTGAGAGAGAAATAAGAGTAGGTCTTTACATCTCCGCTTTCACCTTCCCAGATCAATGCGAGTTTATTTCTGCGCCATGTTTTCAGATGACGGTCTATGCAGTTATAAACAATGTTTGTTTTAGCATCTGTAAACCACTTGTAAAACGGTGGGTTTGAATCATCAAGAACCTTATCCCATTTTTTTGCCCAGTAAAATTCTTCTGCTCTCTCTGACCAGAATTTCTCCGGGTTATCAAGTGACATTTTGTAAAGATATTCATAATCCTTTATATGGGCATCATCAATTACAGCCTGCGCAGGATGATATACTTCACCTTCAAAATTATTGTTAATCAGGTTCTCTTCCATTTTACCTCCCGGAGTGATTTTATAAACTTAACATTTCTTTGAATTTGACTGACTGGCGTCTTGATACCTCAATTTTATGCCCGTCTTTCATTTTTACAAGAAGTCCGCCGTTTAACCATGGTTCAATATTTTCAATCCATTTCAGATTAATTATGTGTTTGCGGTTTGCCCTGAAAAAAGTTCTGGGGTCCAGTCTTTCATCAAGATAATTGAGTGTCTTCAGAATCAGCGGTTTCTGCTCTTTGAAGAAAAGTCTTACATAATTGCCTTCAGATTCAAAAAGTCTGATATCCTCAAGTTTAACAAACCAGCAGCGGTCACCATCCTTAACAAACACCTGATCATCAGCTTTAAGAGTGCCTGCAGGGGGCATAAATTCCCGCTCTTCATCTTCTTTCTTTTCTCTTATAACCCTTTTAAGTGACTCTTCGAGCCTTTTGGGTTCTATTGGTTTCAGGAGATAATCAAGAGCGTTGTATTCAAAAGCTTTGAGAGCATATTCATCATAAGCAGTTGTGAAGATTACATAGGGTGCCCTGTCAAGTTCTTCCAGCAGCTCGAAACCTGTTTTACCCGGCATCTGAATGTCAAGGAAAATCAGATCCGGGTTATGCATTGCTATTTTTTCTTTTGCATCATCAGCATTAACTGCCTCATCAACAATATCAATTTCCTTAAATTCGGATAAAAGTCTTCTTAGTTCAACTCTTGCAAGTCTTTCATCATCTACTAACAAGGTTTTCATTATGTATGCCTCCATAGGGTATTATAATTTCCGATTCAACAAAATTATCAGACGTGTTTCTGATTCTGAAAGAAGCCTTTTCTCCGTATAAAAGAGAAAGCCGGTGCTTGGTGTTTGCCAGCCCGAAGCCCGTTGATTCATGCATTTTCTTTTCGTCCAGAAATCCACTGTTTAAAATATTTATTTTCAGATTCGGGTTTTCCGGATACGCTTCAATTATTATACTGCCGCCCCCGGGCAGTTTTGATATTCCGTGCTTAATTCCGTTCTCGACAAGGGTCTGAATCATCATCGGCGGAATTTCAAACTTGTTCACGGAAGGATTAATCTTAATTTCGAATTTCAGACGTTCTTCATACCTGATCTGTTCAAGCGAGAGATAATCTGCCACGGTTTTAATTTCTTCTTCAAGCATCACTGTCTCACTTCTTTCAATTTTAAGTGAGTAACGCATAATATTTGATAACTCGGTTATTGCCGATTTAGCCCTCTGCGGATCAATTTCTATCAGAGCCCTTATCCCGTTCATTGCATTGAACATAAAATGGGGATTAAGCTGTGATTTAAGTGTCTTCAGTTCAAAGTCTTTTACGGCGGCTTCCCATATAAAGCGTTCTATTTCAGATCTCTGATAATTTTCCGAAAATATCACCGCCAGATAAATAAATGACCATAAAAGTACTGCTGCTATCAGGTTAAACACATAAACCACTATCCTGATAAAATCTGCTTCAAGTCTCATTCCTGAGAAAGTGACTGAAATAAGTGTGTGAGGCAGCAGATACAAAACTATTCCGAGCAGCGGGGCAAACATCAGAACACGGTAGATTATTTTTGCAGGCTCCAGATCTATCCATTTCCGGGATTTGATCAGTGACCTGAAAATGTGCGTAACAACTATTCCGCAGAACCAGACCAGTATAAAAAACATGACGATGCCCCTCGTGAATTTATCGGCAGCGTAAGAATATCCGAGCAGGATGTTGAAAAGGGCATAGATTCCCCAGCCTGAAAACTGGCACAGCCAGTACACCTGTTCTTTATTATCTTTCAGCAGTCTGAGCATACGGAGGTTTCTACCGGACGAAGTTTATTTATTCTACATCAAATCCTAAAATAGCAAGATTGCAAAAAAAATAAAAACGTATTTTTATCTCAGAAGCATCAGTTTAATTACTTGTGAGTAATTCCCCGCCTCCATTCTCAGCATATACACTCCTGAGGCAAGATTTTCGGCGTTAAGTTCATAACGGTGTTCACCGGCTTTCACTTCTGAATCAAGAATCATCTTTACCTCTTCACCTGCAGTATTGTAAAGTATAAGTTTTACTTTGCCGTCTGCGGGGGTACTGAATTTTAACGTTGTTGACGGATTAAACGGGTTTGGGTAATTTTGTTCGAGACTGTATTTTGCAGGAGCTGTTACTTCTGCCTCTGTTTCAGCCCAAAAACTGAGGGTGCCGTCAAAATCCCTCTGTTTCAGCCTGTACAGATATTTACCCGGGGGAGCCTCTTCTATGAATGTGTACTTTAGCGGGGAAGAGGAATTACCTTTTCCCTTTACAAACCCTCTTTTTTCGAAATCGGAGTGTTCATCCCCCTCTTTTTTGATTTTTCTTTCTATTTCAAAACCAAGATTGTTGCTTTCCGAGGCTGTTTCCCAGATAAGGGTAACACTGCTTCCGGAAACTGCTGCATAAAAAGCTGTCAGTTCGACCGGCAGGGGATTCATTATATTCTCGTCGGCACCCTTATAT
>CAYPMQ010000192.1:0-6922 GCA_964411625.1 uncultured Ignavibacteriaceae bacterium | reverse complement strand
CTCCAGTACTGGTCAAATTCACACTTCTGTGACCGGCCTGATTTCCATTCACGAAGAAATTTTATTAATCAGATAAAAAAATCTGATCTTTAACTTGACTTATAATTGACGTTGTGGTATTTTTAAAATCAGATATTTAAGTCTTAATTAAAAGAGTTTGATTTTGATTTTTTCAAAAGCAACGATATACGGCATTAAGTCAGTTGTCTATATGGCCAAGAAGCAGTCGGGTAGTGATTATGTATCAATAAGAGAGATAGCAGATCAGTTAAATATCCCTTTTCACTTTCTCACCAAAATTCTTCAGAAACTGACACATGCCGGTATTATAAGTTCTTCTAAAGGGGTGAAGGGGGGAGTTAGGATAGCCAGGAACTTCGATTCAGTCTCTCTGATGGATCTTGTTGCTGCTATTGATAAAGCCGGGGATATTGAAAGATGTGTTTTGGGATTTTCAAAATGTAACGGCGATGATCCCTGCATTCTTCACAGTCACTGGCTTGATCCTAAGATTATGATTACTTCAATGCTAAATAATCAGAATCTTGCCGAACTTGCCGAAAAGACAAAAATCAATCATCTCTGACCTGCACAGTCTTAACTTCTGAGAAAACCCATATAACCCGCCATACCCTCTCTGATTAAGCAGAATAGTAACAAGCTTTATTATGAAACTTGAATTGATCCGGTTAACCCGGCCTTACGGTTCAATTCCTGAGTTAAGTTTGAATTTTAATAATCTTTGTTCAGTTTAACGTACATGTTGAACAGACAGAAAGAAAATAAAGTAAAATTTGGAAATAAGACAAATATGTCTTAAATTTAATCAGACAAAAAAATCTGATTATGGAAAGAGCAAAATGAGTGAAATAATTAATAATTCAAGAAAAAGAATAGAAGAATTAAAAGCCGTGTTTCTGAAGCTTCATTCGGGCGAAAATCCGGAGGTGCTGAATAAGCAGCTTGCTGATATGTTTCAGACCATTCCTTACAATGATGTTGTTGTTGCAGAAGAGGAACTTGTGGCTGAAGGTCTTGATGCAAATGAGATACTTAAATTCTGTGATCTGCATTCAGAAATTCTGAAAGGTAAAATGCATGCGCATATCTCAAAGAGAGTGCCGGCAGGGCATCCCGTTGATACATTCCTGAAAGAGAATATCGAAATAAAGAAAATCACGGATGCTGTAAAATTTCTCAGAATTTCAATGAATAATGCAGACCCTGCCGATGATGCAAAGATCATGATTATGAAACTTCATGCACAAATGAATCTCCTCTCTGATATTGAAAAGCATTACCAGAGAAAAGAGAACCTGGTGTTCCCTTATCTGGAGAAGTACAACATAACCGCGCCGCCCATGGTTATGTGGGGCAAACACAATGAGATAAGAGAGTTTCTGAAATCGGTTTTTGATTTATTTGCCCGGAACCCGGCATTCAGGATCAGTGATCTAACAGATGCCTATGATCTTCTTATAGAACCGCTTCTTTATTCTGTAAATGAAATGATCTATAAGGAGGAACAGATATTGTTTCCCATGACCCTTGATACTTTCAATGAAATAGAATGGTATGAGATTTATAAACAGAGTCCGGAAATCGGGTTCTGCCTCTTTTACCCCGAGGATAAGTGGAAACCTGAATCTGCTATGTCAGATGAAACAACACCGGAAAACGGATCGGGAAGGGTGATGCTTTCAACCGGATCTTTCACGACTGAGGAACTTGAAGGTATATTTTCCTCTTTACCGGTTGATATCACCTTCGTAGATAAAGATGACAAGGTAAGATTCTTCTCACATGGCGAAGACAGAATATTTCAGCGAAACAAGGCGATAATAGGAAGAAAAGTGCATAACTGTCATCCCCCTCAGAGTGTGCATATTGTTGATAAAATCCTGGATGATTTTAAATCAGGCTCTCAGTCAAACGCAAAATTCTGGATTAATTTCCAGGGAAAATATGTGCATATAGCATATTATGCGGTCAGAAATGAAAATAAAGAGTATCTGGGCACACTTGAAGTCTCGCAGGATATAACCAATTACAGAGAGATAGAAGGTGAAAGACGATTATTAACCTACGAGGATAAATAAAAATGGAAGCTATTAAAGAATATATAACGCCTGACCTTACAGTCCATAAATTACTGCTCAGTTTTCCCGAAATCGAAGGAAAGCTTATTGAAATGGTTCCCGCATTTGAAAAACTTAAAAATCCGATACTCAGAGCAACAATCGCAAAAGTTACAACTCTCAGGCAGGCTTCAAAGATCGGCAATATCTCACTTAATGAACTGATAAATTTTCTGAGAAAAGAAACAGGAGAAAAAGAATTGGAAATAATAGAGACATCATCTGTTCAGACATCAAGACCCTCCTGGGCTAAGTCAGATAATGCAAAAATTGAGTATGATGCACGGATAGATCTTGAGAACGGAGTTCATCCTGTTGCGAAAGTAACTAAGCATCTTGAGGAATTTGACAAGGGAGAGGTCTTCCTCCTGATTACCCCTTTTTACCCCGCTCCGCTTATTGATATTTTTGTAAAGAAGGGTTTTGAGGTATGGTCAGAAAGAATTTCTGAATCAGAAGTGAATACATTTATCTGCAAGTAAGCAGGAACTCTTCAGTTCCGGAAAACCGGTAAGGGGCCGGTAAACAAAATTAATACCTTGCGATTCTCAGGGTATCTTAAATATGAAAATAAAGCATCTTCTATACATGATACCCTGAAGTTATTTGCAAGGAGAACAGGTTTTTACTTGCCGCCGGATTCTTTAAGTTCAAACTCAACTGAATTCTTGCCAGAGTCAAGAAAGGAATTGAAAAGTCTTATTTCGGTCGCGCCCTGGCCTGATACGTATTTTAATGCATCAGCCTCGGCTTTTGCTCTGTCAGGCTGTGAAAGTGATACTCCCACATATACTTTATTGCTGCCTGATTTTCTACCCATAGCAATTGCTCCGTAACCGCCCTTTGATGAAGAAGTGACGATTAATGGTTTAATGCCACCGTAAAGTTTGCACCTGTTTATTGCATCCGCCTTTGCAGTATCTTCAGAAACACTGCCGTAGGTAAAACCATAAATATTTGTGGAATAACAGAAGGCAACTGCACTTTGTGCAGATAAGCTGCCGGGCATTGAATATAAAATGAGAATGAAGAGCCAGAAAAAAATTCTGAGAGTTTTCATCAATGATTCCTTGATCGGGAAAAAAAATACAACCGCGTATAACGGTCATCGCGGTATTGATCCCGATGACTTTTATTACGGGCTTTTGTTTAATCTGCAAAATACGAATATGGTTTTGCAGAATTCACCAAATTGTCTAATTAAGATAATGAAAAATTCTATATATAAAATGGTAGTCCGGAAACTGAAGTTCCGGGATTTAATGAGAAGGAATCTTTCCGTAAATCCCGGATTCAGTTAAAATGATAAGTTCATGCGGAGTTCAGGATCCTAATTTTCATCCGCAGAAGGACCATATAAATTGGGAACGGGAACATCGAGCATCCTCAGGTACACGGTGTACTGCCCTCTGTGATGTATGAGGTGGTTCAGTATGGTGAGTTTCAGAATATCAACTTTTGGCATAGAAATAATCACATTTCCGTTCACTCTGAATTCCCAGATTTTCATCATTTCTTCATCAGTTGCCCTTTCAAGAAGCGCAACGAGTTCATCAGCCTTCTCTCTGAATTTATTGACAAGTTCTTCACCGGTTTCCGCATTTTTCGGGGTGGCCGCATCCCCTGCTTCAGGGGTCATATCAAAGTAATCGGTCTGCATTGTCATCACGCCCCACCCCGGCAGATTAGCAAGATGATTTGTCAGGTATATGAGAGAAAATGATCTCTCGTGCGGTTTAAAATCTGCTCTCTCCATAGGTGCTCTTTCAAGCGCTTTAATTGTCTTGTCAAATTCAAATTTCATTTCTTTTGCAAGCGCTTTTGCTATCATGATTTCCTTTCATTCTATCATTATTGGAGTTGCAATATCATACTTCTGTGGCTGTAAACAGCATGAATTTCAATGAACGGTATATTTTCAGTTATGAACAAGGTATCTTTTTATTTTCTGTGTCGTTGTTTTCTCAAATTCATTTTCACGTAAGTAGAACTTCTTAATCTGTTTATATCCTGTGAGTTCTTTGTTTGCCTCTTCTACGGCCTGTTTTATTGTAGTATTAATCAGTTCGGGTGTGATCTCAACCCCGGTTTTTTCGGATAACTCTATAAAAGCTTCAGCATCCGTAACAATCTGAACGGCTATTATTTCATCATGTTTATCATTTTTTTCACCGTAAACCATGCACTCCTGAATAAAGGGACTCCGATTCAGAATATCTTCAATCTCCTCAGGAAAAACATTTTTGCCGTTTTTTGCAATAATGACATTTTTCTTTCGACCGGCAATATGCAGGAAACCATCCTCATCAAAGAAGCCGAGATCACCTGTTCTGAACCATCCGTCAACTATGGATTCGGCAGTCAGTTCAGGATTTTTATAGTAACCAAGCATCACACTGTCTGCCTTTGCACAAATCTCGCCAATACCGTCATTGTCTGGATTGCTGATTTTAATCCGGACGCCCGGAAGCGGAAGTCCTGCAGCGTTATCCTTAAACGCCATCACCCGGTTAACTGTAAGAATTGGCGAGGTTTCAGTGAGTCCGTATCCCTGTACAAAGTTAAACCCGAGTTCTCTCAGGCCTTTTGCTACCTTTGGGTCAGGCGCCGCTCCGCCGGCAATGAATAATCGTACCGATCCGCCAAACTTGTGGTGCAGCTCTTTGAATACCGCTTTCTTTGAATCTTTCCAGCCTATTGCCTGAAATATGTTGGTCAGCTTCACGAGGGGAGGTACAATTTTCGATTTCACCTTGTCATCGCTTATACCTTTCTGAATCTTTTTGAACATTTTATCATAAAGGAGCGGAACGGCAAGGAGAATAGTAGCTTTTACCCTCTGAAGATCTTCAACCACTGTTTTGAGTGATCTTGCATAATGTGCAGAGGCTCCCGAAAAGACGGGACAAAGAAAACCACAAGTACATTCATAAGTGTGATGGATAGGAAGAACAGATAGAAACCTGTCAGAAGGTCTTATCTCTATCATCCGGGTCATGGCCATAAGATTAGTTGTGAGATTTTTCTGACTCAGCATTACACCCTTAGCTCTGCCGAGCGATCCGCTGGTGAAAATTATTTCAGCCATTTCATCAGGAATGATTTCCGGGAGTTTGTAATCCCCGGCATCTTCTGAATTAATGAGCTGCACCATTGAAAAGAAGTTATCTTTATTAACGGGAGCATCCATACTGATACAGAATTCAAGCCTTTTCAATACGTGTTTTTTCTCATGGATGAGATTTTCAAATTTATCAGTTAATACAATAGCGCGTGAGTCAGATTCATGAAGGATGTTGAGTATTTCACTCTGACTCAGGTTTTTATCTATCGGCACTATTACCATGTTCCAGCACATTGCGGTAAGGTAGGTAATTCCCCATTGCACCCTGTTATCGCCGATGACAGCGATGTGATCACGTTCCTTAAGGCCGAGTTTACGTAATGCTTTCCCGAAACGGACAGTATAGTTTAGAAGTTGTGAGAATGTTGCAGTTGCTATAGGGTAGTTGTTAAGATCTTCGAGTGCGGTTTTATCTTTGAATGTCCTGGCCGAGTTAATTACCATTTCCTGAATTGAGGCAACAAACGGCACTTTATAATAGGGGAAATCAGTTTTCATCTTTAACCTTGCACCATTAAATTAATTAATATCTTTATAATACTGCATCGTGGCAGCATCTGTTTTCTTATTGTTTTTTGCTGGCATTTTCTTTTAAAGCGAATATAAACTTAACTATTTTTTTTGTCTGATTCCAATTGGAGGGGAGGGGCTTATCTGCTGCAAAATAAGGTTGCTTTTCCATACACACTAATTTCACAAATAACACAAATAAATTATATAATTTGTTATCGGTTCACCACATTGCACCCAAATCCGGAAGGTTTTTGATTGATTCATCAAGCAAATAATTTCCTTCTCAGCAGCCCGGATATCAAAGGCTGTTATAAGTTTCACGCAATTTCACAAACTTATTAATGAGAACTTTTAACAATTGAGATAACTCCCCTGAGACTTCCGGTAATTGCCTGAAGATATTTACTTTTTGCACGTATTTCACTACACAAAAAAAAGCAGCGTACTTTCTTTTTAATAAGGCAATGATAAATTATAATCTTTAATTTCAAGGACATCAGATTGTGGTGATTTATTATTTATTAAAATGACCTGAAGTAATTTTGATGAGATAATTATTATTATGAGGAAAAAATGTCCTGACTGATTTTTAAGGATGAGATATATAAAATAATTGGTATTGGGATGGATGTTCATAAAGAACCAGGCGGTGCATTTCTTGAAATATGATTTAAGAACGCACTTGAATAAGAATTTATCATTTACAAAGATCCATTCTAAAGAGAAAATTTACTAAATGTTAAACATAAAGCCGTACTGCCTTCTCATGGATTTACTGCTGATTTTTATCTTTGGGATAAAATAATTCCGGAAGTAAAGGCAGTAAATGAATTTCCAAAAACCTTTATCAGGCAGACCCTTAATTATCTTAGAGCTTATGATCAAAAACCGGGACTAATACTTAATTTTCAAACGAATACTCTCACCCAAAAAAGAGTTATTACTTAAACCCTGATCATGCATCAGAAATTTTAATATGGGGCTGAAATTCATCCAAATTCTTAAATAATCCTTCGATCCAAGCCCTCTTTTTCCCGGAAACCGGGAGTTTAAGCACCTCTTTTCGCTGTCTTGAGACCACCCGGCTTCCTGATGCAATGCATTTGAAATAAAGAACAGCCATTCTTCCCGGGTTTTTGTCTTTGAG
>CAYPMQ010000191.1:0-7018 GCA_964411625.1 uncultured Ignavibacteriaceae bacterium | reverse complement strand
GTGCCAGATTTATGACATTCATTTTATCAGGAACGGCCTTTTTATCCTCTTCATTATTTTTATAATGACGGTATATTATATCTCCCGCCACAGTTCCGGGAATGACTATAAAAAGATATTTCAGAAAATTAACGTTGAAAAGTAATCCTCCCGGCTGCAGAATCAGTGCTTCATTAAGCCATGAACCGGTTACAGGGCTCGAAAGCCTTATCGCAAAGATCAGCAGGAGAATTCCGGACCTGATCCATAATTTATCTCGGGTATAAATCCAGATCAGTGCACCAAAAACTACCATGTGTGCCAGAACAAGTATTATAATATCGTACCTGGTAAATTTGAAACCTGAACCATCAGGATATCTTACCAGATACATCATAATAACAATACCTGCATAACCGGTTATTCTGAGAGCCAATGCGATATTTTTACCCCACCCCGAGGGTGTTCTCCAGAAGATCAGAAAGAGAAATACGAATGCGAGCAGGGAAATAAGATATGTCAGCGCATCGGGGTTTCTGCTCAGAACAGTCGGTCTGACATGCTGAATAATTACCGCAAAAAATGCCAGAAGCAAGCCGCGTTTAACTATCCTAAGAATAACATCCATACTTACTTTCCCATCTTTGATTTTGCTGTTAAGTGCAAACGGAAAAGCAGCTCCCATACTGAAAAGAAAGAAAGGAAAGACAAGATCAACCCATGAAATACCCGGAATATCGGGATTGAATTTGTGTGCGGGAGGAGGTACCTGAACGTGATACATCCATCCCGGAAGGACACCAAACGGAATTCTGCCGCTGAGTATCATTGTGAGAATTGCAAAACCCCTTAAAGCATCTAAAGCAAGTGACCGGACTACCAGTGCGGTATCAGATTTTTCCATCAAAATTTCCTGAACGTGAATCAAAAATTAGTGAATTAATCTGAAATGGTAAACCTGACGGGAAAATCTTTTCAATTTACCTGAAAAATGCTTAACTATTTATTAACTTTGAAATTATCAGAAATCTGCTGAATTTTGTAAAAAAAAGAATTAGCATGTTTAGCAAAAACTTAAGCGAAATTCCGTTTACTGATTTAATCTCAAATAAGATTAATTATCTTAAGCAACTTGCAGCAGATCTCCGTGAAGATGATCCTTCAAAAACCTTGCGTATCCTCTGGTACCTTGAACAGGAATCTTCGGTTCTTAGAGAGATAATTGCAAGAACATTTATTGAATCAGCCGGCACCAGCAAAGAAAATTAATCTTTCATAAATCCTCCCTGAGAACAGATAGTTTCTTTTTGGAAATTGTCTTGCCTATTTTTATTTTAATCCATCAATATTCAGTTTAATCCTTTATATAATTAAAAGCGGTCAAACCATGCTAATCAGTCAGATGAAATATACCCCTTTGCGAAACTGGGAATATTCAGGAGGAGTTTCGCAGCTTGAAAAGCCGGGGCTGGTGCTCGTATTCGGAGCCAGAGCTCTGCTGGAAAAACAGAGTCTGTTTGATGAAATTAGAAGTTTTTTCCCGGGTGCAGATATAGTACTTGGTTCCACTTCAGGTGAAATATTAGAATCCAAGGTCTTTGATGACAGTATCGTGCTTACAGCAATACAGTTTGAAAAGACTGAAACCCGTGTTGCCTCGCTCAACATCAGAGAGTTTTCAGGCTCTGTTGAACTTGGCAGGCATCTTGCGCAAACCCTTCCCCATGAAAATCTTTTACATGTCTTTGTAATCTCTGACGGGCAGCTCGTAAACGGCACTCAGCTTGTTGAGGGAATGATTTCAGGGCTTCCGGAAACTGTTCCTGTAACAGGAGGACTGGCAGGCGACGGCACCAATTTTGCTAAAACCCTTGTAGGTGTCAATGCACTTCCTGAACCCGGTAATGTTGTGGTTACCGGTTTTTACGGAAACTCTCTTAAAATCGGATTTGGTACAATGGGAGGCTGGGATCCTTTCGGGCCTGTAAGACTTGTCACAAAGTCGAAAGACAATGTACTTTACGAACTGGATGGCAAATCTGCCTTAAACCTCTATAAAACATATCTTGGTGATAAAGCATCAGGGCTGCCGGGCACTGCGCTGCTGTTTCCCCTGTCTATCCAGAACAATCTCAATGATGAAGGGCTGGTGCGTACTGTGCTTTCGGTAAATGAAGCAGAGCAAAGCATGACATTTGCAGGTGATATACCTACCGGTTCTTATGCACGCTTTATGAAAGCTAATTTTGACAGGCTTATTGACGGGGCAAGTAACGCAGCCGCAAGAAGTATAATTTCAAAGGAAAGTGAAAAACCGGAGCTGGCGATTCTCATTAGCTGCGTGGGGAGAAAAATAGTACTCGGGCAGCGGATTGAAGAAGAGGTTGAAGCCGTTTCGGAATCATTAGGCGGAAGTACACTTATTACCGGATTTTATTCGTATGGTGAGATTTCCCCTTTCAGCAATGAAGTAAAATGTGAACTTCACAATCAGACTATGACAATTACAACATTCACTGAGTTATGAACGAAAATCTTCATCCGTTGCTGATCAGACAGCTCCGGAAAAATTTCGGTGATCTGAGATTCATTCCCGAGGATATCAAACCCCTTCTCAGAACAGTAAGTGAAAGTTATGAGCATTATGATGAAGACAGGAAATTGCTGGAGAGATCTCTTGACCTGAGTTCTGATGAACTTTTTCAGGCAAATTCAGAGATGCGTGCAATCGTAAAACTTCTGCCTGACATCTTCTTCAGACTAGACCGTGAGGGTAAGATCCTCGATTTTTCCTCAGGTAAATTCAGCGATCTTTTTCCTCCCGCATCAAAGATCCTTGGTAAAATAATTATTGAGATTTTTGATAAACCGGTTTCGGATCAGTTTGCCGAGGGGCTGCTTGAATGTAATGAGAGCAATCAGAGTATTTTGTTTGAATTCTTTATAAGCGAAGAAGGGCCCACAAATTATTTTGAAGCAAATATTCTCCCTTTGTTTCAGGATGACAAAATAGTATTCATCAGAGATATCTCACAGCGTAAGAGATCTGAACTTGAGCTGAAATCAGCAAAAGAATCTGCCGAAACTGCAAACAGGGCTAAATCTGAGTTCCTTGCAAATATCAGCCATGAAATCAGAACTCCTCTTAATGCAATTCTGGGTTTTGCCGAACTCCTCCAGAAACATCTGAAAGATGAAAAACTGAGTGAATATATAAACGGCATTACTACCGGAGGCAAAAATCTCCTCAGCCTCATTAATGATCTTCTTGATCTTTCAAAGATTGAAGCAGGGAAGCTTAGTATTCAGGCTGATCCTATTAATCCTTATTCCCTTTTTAATGAATTAAAACAGATTTTTAATGTCAAGATTCAGGAGAAAGGTCTTTACTATAATATTGAAGTGGACCCTTCTCTGCCCTCCGGTCTGTGCCTTGATGAAACAAGAGTGCGTCAGGTATTACTCAATCTTATCGGGAATGCCGTTAAGTTCACTGCTCAGGGAGGTATCACTCTTTCGATTAGTACAAGTCCGAGTGTTGAAGATTCTTCAAAGCTAAATCTAATAATTAAGGTGAGCGATACCGGCATTGGTATTCCTCATGACCAGCTTGAGAATATTTTTCAGGCTTTTGTGCAAAGGGAGGGGCAGAGCACAAAAAAATATGGAGGCACCGGTCTTGGTCTTGCGATAACAAAAAGACTTGTTGAAATGATGAACGGACATATCACCGTTGAAAGTGAACCTGATGTAGGTTCGGTTTTCACGATTCACCTTAATGATGTAAGCATAAGTAATCTGGAGGCGGTTGACTTTACAGAAAAAGAGGATCATCCTGATGATGATTTCGGATTTGCAACTATACTTGTTGTTGAAGATGTGGCAATTAACAGAATAATCATTAAGGGATTTTTATCCGGGCTTAACCTTAACATTCTGGAAGCAGAAAACGGTGAAGCGGGCTTCGACATGGCAAAAGAAATAAAACCCGACCTTATTCTTATGGACATTCAGATGCCAGTGCTTGACGGATATGAATGTACAAGACTCTTAAGAAATGATCCTGAGACATCGAAAATCCCGGTAATTGCAATTACTGCCTCGGTTTTTAACCTTCATAATGATGACCAGAATTCACTTTTTGATTCCTTTCTGACCAAGCCGGTAAGAGGCAGCTGCCTGATAAGTGAAATTAAAAAATATTTAAAATCATCTGTGTCATCAGGAGGACATCCCGCAGGCTCTGCCGATAATGTGATAAGTTCTGAAGAAAACCTGCTTGTGGTTGATGCCGATACTTATCTGATGCTAACAGACGAGTGTAACAATCTTCTGGACGCAGTATATATTGATGAAGTTACTGATTATGCCAACAGACTTATCCAACTTTCAAAAGAGAAAAATGCCGGAGCAACACTGCGTTTAGCCAATGATCTGCTGAATGCTGCCGAAGGATTTAATATAGAAAGAATTTCGGTATTACTTAAATCAGTCCATAATTATCTTATAATACAGGATTATAAGTCGTGAAAGATTTCAATGGAAGAGCAAAATAAAACGGACTTAATAAGCAACAATAACAGTATACTCATCGTTGATGATGTTGCCGAGAATCTCAGAGTTCTGGGATATCTGCTCAAAGGGAACGGATACAGAGTGGCGGTTGCCGGTGATGGAAATACAGCCATAAATACTGCGGTTTCAAAACCACCGGATATCATTCTTCTTGATGTATCTATGCCTGATATGGATGGTTTTGCGGTCTGTTCAGTGCTGAAGAATAACGAAATCACCAGAGAAATTCCGGTTATTTTCCTTACTGCGAGAACAGAAATCACAGATTTAACCCGCGGTTTCGAATTAGGCGCCGTTGATTACATAACCAAACCATTCAATCAGGCTGAACTGCTCTCAAGAGTTAAAACTCATCTTGAACTCAGGAATGCCAAAGAAACTATTTTAAGAAAAAATACTGAGCTTGATAAAAAGAACAGAGAACTTATTCAGCTTAACAAAAGCAAGGATAAGTTCTTCTCAATTATTGCGCATGATCTGAAAAATCCCTTTAACACTCTGATCGGATTTACTGAATTTCTTGCCCAGGACCTTGATAAGCTGAACAAATCAGATATTCTGGAGATTGTTGTGGGTCTTAATAATTCAGCAAACAAGCTTTTTGAACTGCTCAACAACCTCCTTGAATGGAGCCGCATCCAGACGGGCGGCATTAACATGTATCTTCAGGATTGTCTGCCGGGTGAAATAGTGGAGGAAGATATTGCAATACTTCTTCAGCCTGCCAAAAACAAGAACCTCTCCGTTATCAGGGAAATCAGAAACGATGTAAGAATTCAGGCAGACAGAAACATGTTCCGTTCAGTAATCCAGAATCTTTTGTATAATGCAATAAAGTTTTCCTACTCTGGTAATGTTATATTGATATACGGTGACGTTTACAATGGTATGTACGTCTTCACAGTTGAAGACAACGGAGTAGGTATAGAAGAAGAATATATCGGTGAACTCTTTAAGCCTGAGTACAAATATTCAACTCCCGGTACTGCCGATGAAGAGGGTACCGGTCTGGGTCTGATTTTATGTAAAGAGCTTGTGGAAAAAATGGGAGGATGGATTTCGGTTGAAAGCACTCCGGGCAAGGGAAGCAAATTCAGGTTTGCCGTCAGACTTTCAGAGTAAAAAGCCGGGATAGCCGATACAGGATTCTCCCGGGTAATTGCAATTTTATAATAAAGATTCGATTATATTTATGTAACTATCAATCGATTCAAGACCGACGGTTTTCTTAACAACATTACCATTCTGATCAATAATGAATGAGGTTGGTATAGCTTCTATTCCGCCGTATAACATATCAACATTACCATCCGAATAAACAACGGGGTAATTTATTCCCATCTTTTTAGCAAAGGGCTCAACTTCAGGCTTGGTATCCGGCTGATCAACAGATATGCCTATAACATTAAGTCTTCCCTGATAACGTTTCTGAAGTTCTATCAGATCAGGAATACCCTTACGGCAGGGGGGGCACCAGGTAGCCCAGAAATCAAGGATAACAATCTTGCCTTTATAGTCTGAAAGTGATATGGTTTTATTATCAATAGACATAAGTTTAAATTCAGGTGCCTCGGCAGAAGCTGTACTTCCCGAAGTGCCTGCGTCTTCAGAAAGCGGTTCCGGCTGGTCTTCATTCCCGCATCCAGCAAAAAACATGACCGCAGAGAGAGCGAGGACTGATAATATATACTTTTTCATCTGATTCCTTTCAATTTGTACTGGTATGATGCACTGATTTCAGTTTGGCTTCACAGCAGATGTATCTTTAGCGGTTGTATCTGATGCGGCTGCTTTATAATAAGGAGGAAGCGGTCCGTATTCAGGTTCGGTTGTCAGAAAATTATTGAATACGAAGAAAATCAGGCATATAAATAAAAATATACCTGTGTAAATGGGGCTTTTATATCTCGGATCTATAAACGGTTTTTTTTCGCTTATCTGAGTTTTCCCGATTTTCCTTTCGGTGCTTTTTTTTGCCATTAGAATATGATCCCGGGGTTAAGTTAAAATTTTAATAAAATCTTTTGCAATATAAGGAAATTTGACTTGTAAGGAATTCCAAAAGTTCGGTGACAATTTGTTACAAAACATTACCCGCTTATGACTGATGTGATAATTCACGTGAGTAATTTGCACCCGAGTAACAAACAGGAAAGAGAGAAAGTCATGAAAACAGTGGTTCAAAAATCAATACATTTAACGGTTGTTTTGATGGTTATGCTTTTTATGAACAGTGCTGCTGCACAGGATTCCGGATACATTTCTCCTGATAAGAATGCGGTCGGTTCACTTATTGCCGGCATAAATTCCGAAAATTATGGTCTCAAAAGAAGCTGTATATATTTTGCGGGGCTCTACAGGATTTACGAAGCCTCTGATGCACTTGAAGAAGTTTTACTTTCTGAAAGTGAACCCGGGAATCAGATTCTTGCGGCCCTTGCATTATATAGAATCGATAATGATG
>CAYPMQ010000190.1:0-7044 GCA_964411625.1 uncultured Ignavibacteriaceae bacterium | reverse complement strand
GAATAATACGACTCCAAGGTTAAACATATCGGAATTCGGATTCAGGGGAACGCCCAGTGCAAAAGAATTATTAGTGTAAGATAACGCTTCTCCCACGCCGTTATGTGCATAAGTGTGGGGTCTAACAAAATAGTATTCGGTATAGAGGAGGAATTTCAGCACCTGAATATTAATAATTGCATCGGTAATGTTTAAGCCTGCATGAAATGATAGCTTATTGTTCCACCGGTCAAACTGCCCCGGTGAGAGATAGTCAAAATGAATATCGTCAAATGTCAGTGATGTGAATATCTCGGCACCATTCAGCGGAACCCATGAAACATCAAATGTCAGGAATGAATTATCAAGGTCATTACCCGCTCTCTGGGCGGATTCCCAGAAAAGGAAAGGATTGAGATATGCCGCATCGAAAGGTCTGTTAGAATAAATTATTGTCTGCGTAATCCCGAAAATTACATTTCCGCCGGGTTTGAATCCTATCCTGTTGCTTGCCATATATTTGGGGTTGCGATTCTTAAGATTACCCGTAACACTATCAACGAACTGAATGTACTGCGGCTGAATAAGCCAGCCATGGATGTAATCAAAAGTGAAAAATTTATAGTCAAGCCCCAGCCGGATATATTCAAAAACCTGCGGATTATCTGAAAGAACCGATTTATTATATAATCCCGAGCCCCATAGGAGTCTGCTTCTGCCGATTTCTGCATTTACGATATTATCCTCATAACGCAGGTACCCTTCTGTGCCGTCAAAATAATTCAGTCCTGTAACATTAAACGTATAGCTCCTTTTAACATCAGGATCAAGACGTGCAATTTCCCGGGAGCCGTAATTCACTGAATTCCACGCATCCAGCCTTACGGCTATAAAATCCCTGTACTGAAGATCAAGCGATCCGCCGAAGTTCAACAAAGGAGCTGTTTTGCCGGAAGCACCTGTAAGGTCTGCGTAATAATACTTCATACCGAGTATGGGATTGACCGTAATACTGAAAAGTGAATCCCTGAAGGTAAGCAGAGCTGATTTATCAGTTCCTGTGAGATAACCACTCAGTGAAATTTTATCACTGCCGCTGAAAGGGCTTGCCTCCGCGCTTCTGTAGTCGTGAATGTTTTGATATAAACGGGTAACGGGTGAAGAGTCAGATCCTGAAAGGAGGCCAAAAACTTTTTTGCGGGAAAGCGGCTGAACTATATCATTATAGTTTTCAATTTTGCCGGAAACTTTGAGATAGCGGAGATACTGATATACAGAGTTTTCAGCCCTGACAAGCTCTGTTTGTGCTGTCAGAACTGCCTGAATTAAAACTATTAAAATCAGGACTCTTTTCAACATTGAATTAATATTAAAGATTACCCTTGTTGGTAATAACTACAAGTGGGGTCTTTAACAATATTTTAAGATCTGTCCAGAAATTAGCCTTTTCATAATAATCAATCTCCATTTTAACCCTTTCTTCAGGAGAAAGAAGATGACGGCCGTTAATCTGTGAAATGCCTGTAATACCCGGTTTGAAATCAAAGACTTTTCTCTGTTCCTGAGTATAAGTTTCCGTAATTGAAATTACTTCAGGTCTGGGACCAACAATACTCATTTCACCCTTCAGAACATTGATTGTCTGGGGCATTTCATCAATACTTATTCTTCTGAGAAGCTTACCGACTTTGGTAACACGGGGATCATTTTCCTGTGTAAGTACGGGACCTATTTTATCTGCGTTCTCAACCATAACCCTTAATTTTACCATCTTAAAGTTATTTCCTTTATAGCCGGTGCGGGTCTGAAAATAAAGGGCACTACCTCTCGATTCAAGCTTGATGGCGATCATGCAAATCAGCAATACCGGAAGAGAGAGAGCAAGCAAAAGTAATGCAATAATAATATCAGTGGTACGTTTTACAATACTACCTTTTTTACCCATGCTTTAATTGTTGAATTTGTGAGGAAATTGAGAGGAATATAATCATTATTTATTTTCTGATAAAGCTTTTTATTTAGTTCAATACTAAAAATAGCAAGTGTTAACAACTTTTCAAAAAATTTATAATCTGATGGTCAAAAAGTTAGCATGGATCACAAATCTCCGAGCTTTGGTCTCAGAACAACTTCCTCATATACCAGATTTGTCTTTTCTCCTATTACCTGGAGTATTACCTCTGCCACTTCTTGGGCACTCATCATTCTCTGTGCATATTTCTCCAGAATGCTCCTGCTCCATATATCGGTAATGGTTGCTCCCGGAAGTATGTCTGTTACCTTGATATTGTACTTCCTGACTTCTTCTCTCAGAACTCTTGAATATGCGAGCAAACCCGCTTTGGAGGCAGAATAAATGCTGCTTTGGGTGAGTACTTTGGTTGCTGCTATTGATTGGATGTTTATTATGTGGCCTCCGCCTTTTCTTATGAGTCCGGGGAGTATGGATTTAATGCAGAAAACCGATCCCAGAAGATTAGTGTTAATAACACTGAGGATATCTTCAACAGTGTCTTCTTCAGCTTTTTTAAATGAGGTGATTCCCGCACAATTGATCAGAACATCGGGATGAGCCTCCGTAATAACTGATTTATAGACAGATTTAACTTCTGAAAAGTCACTTATATCACCCGGTCTGAGAAACAGTTTACCCGGCATACCTTCGGTCTGCCGGGCGATCTGCTCAAGTTTTTCTATGCTTCTGGAAGTTGCGAATACGGTATGCCCCTCTGATACAAGCAGTTCCGTTGCTGCCTTGCCGATTCCGCTTGATGCCCCGGTTATCCAGATATATTTTTTCATTGCTTTAAGGCTCCGGTTCTGATAAGACTGAAAAATTCTGCTCTGGTTCTTGCATCCTCCCTGAAGAGACCATGCACGGCACTTGAAGTGGTTGATGAGTTCTGTTTTTCAACTCCCCTCATCATCATGCACATATGATAAGCCTCTGAAACAACTCCGACACCCTTGGGTTCAAGATACTCGTTAATAGCATTTGCTATTTCCTGAGTCATTCTCTCCTGAACCTGAAGTCTTCTGGCAAAAACATCAACTATTCTGGGAATTTTGGATAAGCCCACTATCTTACCGTTAGGAATATAGGCTACATGAACTTTACCGTAAAACGGCAGCATATGATGCTCGCACATACTATAGAAATCAATATCCCTTACAATAACCATCTCATTGTAATTTTCCTTGAAGATCGCTTTGTTAAGCACTACATTAATGTCTTTAGTGTAACCGCTTGTAAGAAACTGGTATGCTTTTGCAACTCTGTGCGGCGTGCGCAGCAGGCCTTCTCTTTGGGGATCTTCCCCGATTTCTTCAAGTAAAACCTTTACCAGGTCTTCCACTTTCTCTAAATTCAAAATTTATTCTCCTTTGTATTCGGCATAATTATTTTCTGTCTCGTAGATTTTCACCGAGTGCAGCTTCCCCTGAGGGATATGATCCACAAGTTGCTGCCATATTGCAACTGCAAGATTTTCTGCTGTCGGGTTTATTCCCTGAAGGAAATCAACATCAGTATTGAGATTTCTGTGATCCATTTTAGAAATCACATATTCCTTCATTATACTTTTAAGGTGCTTCAGATCAATAACATAACCTGTGCGATCCTCTATTTTCCCTGCAACAACCACTTCGAGCACATAATTATGTCCGTGATAATTAGGGCTGAAACACTTGTCATAAAGCTCGTAATTTTCTTCATCGCTCAGTGCAGGATTCACCAGTCTGTGTGCTGATGAAAAAACTTCTCGTCTTGTTACATATACCATTTTTTACCTGACTTATAAACTGTTCAGAACGTCGGCGGCGTGACCGTCAACTTTAACTTTGTGGTAAATTTTCGTAATAACACCGTTTTCGTCAATTAATACGGTTGTTCTCTCTATACCCATATATTTCTTGCCATACATGCTTTTTTCAACCCATACTCCGTACATTTCAAGCATTTCTTTGCTCTCGTCACTCAGCAGATCGAAATTAAGATTGTATTTATTAACAAACTTCTTATGTGACACAACTGAATCGGCTGATACACCCAGAACCACTGCGTTGGTTGAATCAATCTGTTCACTTGCATCCCTGAATGAGCATGCCTCTTTTGTGCAACCGCTTGTATCATCCTTTGGATAAAAATAAAGTATTACCTTTTTACCTTTATAATCTGTGAGGTTTATTGTCTTTCCGTCCTGATTGGGAAGAGAAAATTCCGGTGCCGGTTTACCGACTGCTATCATTTTAAATTCTCCTGATTAACTTTCTTATGCGAAAATATATTTGAAAGATAAACCGTTTTTACCCCCGATATAGTTCAACTGAGCATTTTCTGTTTTACTGCCGTTTCTTCAGTCTGTCTTACAAATACGGATTGCATTATGAAGATTTATTGAAATGTCAAAAATCTTCAGCTTTTATTCAGGAATACTGATAAACTTTTACTCATCTGAAAAGCAGTTATTATAAATCAGCGTTTCCTTTGAAATTAAATCCGCCGGGAATATATTTTGCAATCAAATAAATGAAATTGCTCAAATTAACACCCCTTAAAACGGAAGCAGATTGAAAACAGAAAATTCTTGTCCGGTATGTAATTCCCGCGGAAAAACCATTATCGGTAATCCGATGGTTAATTCCACAGCACAAAAATTCCTGAGAAAAGATTTTAGGGTTGTTCAGTGCAGCGGCTGCAAAACATACTATGTGGATCCCCTGATTGATTTTTCACCTGAGGAGTGGAAACAGCTGTATAATTCAGAATATTTCGGATATGAAACCGAATGGCTCGTTAATCAAAGAGAAAAAGACCTTAAACACAGATTTGAAATTCTTGATAAATATAAATCAGGCGGAGAAATTAATTTTCTTGATATAGGATGCGGTGAGGGGAATACATTTCCTCACGCACTAGAAAGGAAATGGAATGTAAATGCAGTAGATATAACCGATCTCCGCAGACCCGGAGTAAAAAATAATCCGGCAATAAATTTTATTGAGTCTGATCTTCCCGGAGCAAAACTTCAGTCCGGTAAGTATAATGTTGCATACCTTGACTCGGTGCTTGAGCATGTGCTTAATCCCCTTGAGTATCTCAATGAAATAAAGCGGATACTTGCTCCGGGTGGAATAGTTTATATTGGCATCCCTAATGAAGATGCTCTTATGAACGTGGCAAGAAAACTTGCATTCCTGCTGAAGGGCAGAAGCGGAATATCTGTTAAATTAAGGCCTTTTGATGCACCTTATCATGTGGTGGGATTTAATTATTATTCTATTGATTATATAATTAAAAAAACTGGTCTTGGAAAGGTTTATTTCAGAAACTTCGGAAGGAAACTTGATTTCCTTGGTTTTAAGCCGGGTTCGTTTGATTTCTGGCAGGCACTTGCTATGGTGCCCGTTGAATTTCTCGGATGGCTTCTGCGGAAAGATATTTATTTTGAGATGATCTTAAAAAAGGAAGATTAAAACTGCCCTGTACTGAGCAGCACAATCTGAAATGAAAATCATTGAGTAATCTGAATGACTAATAACATCCCCATGCAGGATTATTATAATAAAAGAAAGGGGAACCAAGCCCCCCTTTTTATAATATTCCTTCTCTTTTTGTCCACTCTTCAAAACCCTTTTCGAGCTGTTCGAAAGAATCTATCATGAACAGTATGGGCTGAAGGTGCCAGACTTCGTATTCCTGATTAATGATTGCCACAGGATCAAAAGGTTTTATAACAACATCACTGCCAAGCGAGTGATCAACCTCATGCAGAGAGGACAAAATACCCGCACCATAAATATTTCTGTTATTCTCAGCCTTTATAAGGCCGAATTCTGCAGTAAACCAGTGGAACCGTTCAAGATATATTTGCTGCTCACCTTTGGCATTTAATGCAGCCTCCCCAAATTTCTGATAAAAGTTTGCAAAATTCGGGTTGGTAAGCAAAGGCATATGTCCGAAAATGTCATGAAAAAGATCAGGAGCAGGTGTGTAGTTGATCTCATGCTTGCCCCTTATGTAATCAGTTGAAGGGAAAATCCTGTCTCGGAGAAGCTTAAAAAAATCCACCGCCTGAATAAGTCCCGGTACTCTTGCAACTCTCCAGCCGGTTTCTTTCTTAAGATGGGCACTCAGATCACTTAGAGCCGGAATCCTGTCGGGTTCAAAACCAAGCAGACGGGTGCCGTGCATATAATCATCGCAAGCTTTTCCCTCAAGAAGTCTCATCTGGCGTGCATAAAGCTGTGACCAGGTATCATTATCATCCTCAGAATAATCAGGATAAACAATCTCGTTATCAATGGGGGGTGTTGTTTCAAGCTTCTGAGGAATACATCTAGGATCTATTCCGGCTTCCGCAGCTTTTTCGTAAGCTCCGACAAATTCTTTTATCTCAGCCATTATTTACCTCTCTTATTTATAAATAGCTTTAAGGTATGAAGTTGTTACTTTCCTTTCTTTATCGAAATTTGTATAGTCTTTTGCAAGATCATACATATCTCTATTGTGCGGTTTGCCCGTTATCATGGTTTCATGCAGGCACCATATTTTTTCAGGATTACAGCCGCAGCCGGTAGCATCAACCGCCACAATTTCCGAATTTTCCTTAAACATAGCATAAAGCATAAGTGATTCTTTATGCATGGCAGAAATAGTAAGGGTTTTTCTGTCAAATGCGTAAACAATATACATTCTGGCAAGTTTATTTACCATGCCGTCAGTAAGAGGATATCCTTTAGGCAGACCGGGATCTCCGTCAAGCTGAAAATAATGGATTCTTCCGGCAGTTACATTTTCCCTGTCTTTTCCTTTTATATAAAGCTCATCAAAAATCTGATGTGCCGGAAAGACACCCGATGAATGAGCAATTATCAGAATCCTGAATTCTTTTTTCTGTGATTTAAGTGACATGGCAAGTCCGATAATTTTTTTAATCAGCGTATCAACCCTTATTTCAACTTTGTCATAATATTCCTGATCAGGACCTTTCACGGTGAATATATGCCTCACACGCATCGTATCAAGAGCCTCACGGTAAAGCTCATCAATCCACTTATCAACCC
>CAYPMQ010000189.1:0-7055 GCA_964411625.1 uncultured Ignavibacteriaceae bacterium | reverse complement strand
AAGAAAAAGCCAGTCAATTTCTTTTATGATAGTCCTGATTACACAAAAATTAATGAAACCTTCTTCACTTTCAGAAAATGACGGCGTATGATTTTTATATTCTTCCGGAATAGTGGAATCTGCAACAGGGATTTCCTGACCAGGATTAATTAATGTGAGATAACATCTTCTGCTTGCAGGTTTTGACTGTTTCCAGCGCTTCAGAGCAAGTTCATCTGAGTAATGAATAGAGGAAATACCCCTAATCCGGACCTGTACTCTTGCAGTGCTGTTGTAAAAGAGAAATGATGTTTTAGGGTTTTTAATAATCTGAGCCGTTTTTCCTGTTCTGTAGTCTGAATGAATGATAATGGCCATATTAGTATCATCAAAATCCCTCAGAACCACTGTTCTGCACTCGGGGTAATTATCTCCTGATGTGGTTAATACAGGAGTGTGGAAAGGATGATTTCTGTCTGCAACCCCTTCATGAATCTGTTCAGTAATACTCTTAAAGACCTCAAAAGTACCTTTGTAAGTTATATTAGTCATTATACTACCGTTGCTGAGGGTCTTACTTTTCACCGCTGCCGCATCTCTTCTTATGGCTTCTGCATCTTTCACTGCAGTACCTGACTTCATTCCACACTTTCCGCCACTTTTTACGCAATGTAAACTCACGACCGCAGACAACACATGATTTAATGGGAAGATTTTCCTTTTTCAATTTAAGGGAATCCTGATATTAATTGTAGCTAAACTATAACTTAGGTTCAGATTATTCAGAATTTCGGTAAAATTGCTCTTATGCACAAAATACAGGATTGTATCAAAAACAAGAAGAAAGGCTCCCTGCAGAATCAGTGAACTGCCATAGCCGTTCAGAATATCTTTGTATTTTTCCGAATTCTTGCCTTTTTCCCTCAGTAAAAATCCTGTCATAATATACGCAGCATCCAGTCCGGCATTAAGCAGCAGAATATTCTGCATATCAGTCGAAAGTTTAATCACCTCACCCGGATTACCTGTACCTGAGTAATTAACGGCTGAATTAAATCCGAATGCCGCTATTCCGAGATTTACAATATTCCACATTGTATTCATTGCGTGAAATTGTTTTGCCTCACCTTCTGTGGCAAACCAGGCACTTCCGCTTGCAAGAATATTTCCGGCTGCCCAGCCTCCCAGAACCAGCATCCCCTGTGCATTAGTTTTATTGACCAGTGAGGCAAGATCCCCGGCCGGTGATACATTCTGTGCCGAAACAGTAACCGCCATGAGAATAAAAAGTACGAGTGCGTTCATGCTATACCTTTAGAGTCGAAAGGCCGCCATCGGCATGTATAATCTGACCTGTTATCCATGAACTCTGTCCTGAGAGCAAAAAGGCGGCAGTCTCTGCTATATCTTCAGCTGAACCGTATCTCTTGAGAGGGTGTCTTTCCGCAGCCATCTTCCGTTTCTCTTCACTGTTTAACAGTTTTTCTGCCAGCGATGTATCCGTTAGTGAAGGAGCAATTCCGTTAACCCGTATTCCGGGGGCTAATTCTGCGGCAAGTGATCTGATGAGGCCTTCAATAGCACCCTTTGCTGCAGCAACTGATGCATGATAAGGCAGTCCCAGTTGAACTGCCACGGTACTGAACATAACAACCGATGCATCCCCTGATTTTTTCAGATTTGGAAGATAATTCTGCAAAACTCTGATTGCGCCAAATAAATTTATATTGAGATCATTCTGAAAATCTGCCTGCTTTAAGGCTGAAAAAGGGCGCAGATTAACGGAACCCGGTGTGTAAACAAATCCATTTAATGGTTCTGCAATTGCAGGAAGATTCTCTTCTGAAAGAACATCATGACTGTAACTTAACAGGTTACTGTCATTATACTCAAATTTATTCCTCGAAAAAGAATAAACTCTGTGACCTTTAGCGAGGAGATTTTTAACCAAAGCAGCACCAATACCTTTGGAACCGCCTGCTACGAGATATACTGACATCTAAAACCTTTTTATTTACCTAAACAGTATGTAATTTAGTGTAGTTCCTGTAAAAATATTTGATAATTTCCGGGGAAAGATATGACCTCCTTTACAAAACAACAGCAAGAGGCTCTTAATACAGAAAAAAATCTTTTTGTGATTGCAAACGCCGGTGCCGGGAAAACGGCTGTTCTTGCATCACGTTTTGCCGATATTATACTTAAAGAAGACACAGGTCTTAAAAATATTGTTGCTATAACATTTACCGATAAAGCTGCAAGCGAACTCTTTAACAGAATAAGCAGTATTCTTGACCGGCTTGTGCTGGAACCTGAGAAGACAAAACTGACCAAAGAGCAGGAACAAAGGCTTATCAGAAACAGAGATAACCTCATCTCCGCCAAAATTTCAACAATACACTCCTTTTGTCTCGAGATTCTAAGAAACTTTCCTTTTGAAGCAAATCTTGATTATGAATTCAGAGTTGCCGAGCCGGGAGAGATAAATGAACTGATTGATGATACATTTGATAAAATCCTGAGGGAGTCAAAACAGAATAATACGGAACTATACCGGGAGTTCCGGGAGCTTTTGCTTTCGTTTGGTTCTTTTGAGAAATTCAGGAATGAAATAAAAGGACTATATGAAAAAAGATATTACCTTCTTCAACCCGTGGAGGAAACCGGCAGTTCCTCGCTGTTAGAACTTTTTCTCAATTCAGATGAACAGACCATTAAGGAATATTATAAAAAAAAGAGCTTCAGCCTGTTTCAAAAGCTCTATAATCGTAATCTTGAGGCTTATATATGCCGGCTTAATGAACTTACTACTGTTCTTTATAAAAGATTTCCTGAAGAGACTGAAATATCCGGCTTCGCCGTTCCTGAAAGTTATGATGAACTTATCAATCTTACAGAAAAACTGATGCTGCTAATCGAGGTACTTGGCAAGCTGAAACTGCAGTACAAAAACTCAACAGTCCCGAAACTTAAAAAAAATCCAAGTCTCTATTCAGAAGATTTTCAGAAAACTTTCAATGAGATTGCAGCTCAATTTAAAGATATTTTTAATCTCTCCGATCCCGGATTTGATCTGCTTACAACAAATCTCAGGAAACTTATGAGAGTGACTTCGCAGATCCTTGAGGGCATAGAACTCAGGAAGAAGGCTGAAGGGATCGCAGATTTTAATGATGTGCTTATTAAAACTAAAAATGTTCTGAGTGATAAAACGGTAATAGCCACCCTTTCCGAAACCAGCAGATTTATCATGATTGACGAGTATCAGGATACCGATAATCTTCAGTTTGAGATATTCAGGGAAATTGTTGTGGAGAGTATCAGGTCAGGACAGAAATCTAACCTTTATTTTGTTGGTGATCCCAAACAAAGTATCTATATGTTCAAGGGGGCCAATCCCGGAGTATTTAACTCGACTGTAGCCGATCTGCAGAATCTCAATGTAAGCATAGAAAAAGTTATTCTTCCTCATAGCTTCAGAATGACAGAAAAGCTGGCATTATTTCTCAATTATATATTCAGTAAAATCTTTACCTGTGATCCTGATTCAGGAATCTCCGGGCTGAAATTTGAGTCGGAGTATCAGCCGGTTACGGCAGTTGAAAGGAGTGATGATTTCACCGAGATAGAAATTGTCTGCATAGATAAATCCCCCGGTTCTGATAAAAATGAAGAAAAAGCAGCTGATCAGATCGGATATGATGAAAATCAGATTCAGGAAGGCGATAATGAGGATGCAGAGGAGGATTCGGGTATAAATCAGGAACATCTTTACATCATTAACAAAATTCTGGAAATAAGCTCTCAGGATAAAGGCACTCAAAAGGTTAATCTTTCACAGATTGCAGTGCTGTGCATTAAAAACACCTTACTTGACAGACTCGGCGAGCTGATGAATCAGTACAATATCCCTTATAAAATGGTTAAGGGAAAGGGATTCTACAATACCCAGATTGTGCTTGATATTCTCAGTTTGTGTGAATTCGTTCTTGACCATGAAAACAACGCGGCTCTTACCGCCATTCTGCGGTCACCCTTTTTCTCGCTCTCTGATGATCAGATTGTTACACTTATCACAGAGCGAGGTTCACTATCACTGTATGAATATATCATGCTTAATGCAGAAAGCAATGAGCTCTGTTCATTTTTATTCAGGGAGCTTAATGAAATTACAGAGATATCTCATTCTTCAGATCTTGAAGAATTCATCAGAAGATCAGCAGCAAAGACACCATATCTTTCTGCCGTAAGCCATGGCCTTAACGGCACTCAGAATATAGCAAATTTTGAAAAAATCTGTGATCTGGCGAGAAATCACTCATCAGCAAGAGGGCTTAAAAAAAGTCTGTTTGATTTTGTGAGCAGACTCAGAGAAATGATTAAATCTGAAACAGATGAATCTCAGGCCGGGGTCATATCAGATAGTGAGGCTGTTACCCTGATGAATATTCACCAGTCTAAAGGACTTCAGTTTGATACGGTATTTGTCACGGGCATCAACAGCGGGGTTACTTCCGGAAGTGCCGGGAAACGTGAGATTATCATTTCACCTGATTTGGGTATTCTTGCTGATCTGCCCGATTCTGAAAAAATTCTCGGGGAGGACAACAAAAAGAAAAGGAATCTTCTTCATTTTCTTTACAATGAGATTGCAGCGGGAAGGGATAACGCAGAAAAAAAACGCCTTTTTTATGTGGCAGCTACAAGAGCAAAAAACAGACTCTATCTCACATATACAGTTACCTCTAACCGCACCGAGGGTTTTTATAAGTTTTTCAAACCCGTTGTGGAAGATCTTCTGCAGCCCTCTGATAAAAAACAGATTATAGATGAAGAGACTGAACTTAACAAAAAGGTAATCATACTCAGTGACAGTTTAACTGTGTTTGATTCTGTAAAGAATTCTGATTTTGTAAAGAATTCTGAAACTGCCATTGTATTCAAAACGATAAAAGGAATTGACGAAATTGCTCTGCCAAGCCGCGGTTATTTCTCTGATACTGATAAAAATTTAAGGATAATGACAGAAAATATTGACTCTCTCTCCTCATCAGAAATTATCTCTGCATCACAGTATTCAACTTTTATGAACTGCCCCCGAAGTTTTTATCTTAAATACATATTGAATACTTGGCGTCTTGAAGACTTCATGATTGATTCATCCTTTACCGTGACTTCAGACCGTCCCGGAATTGACCCCAAAGCACGAGGCACAGCTATTCACAAACTGCTTGAGAGGGCGGGAGCAATTGAAGAGGATAAAGCCGATATCAGACAAAAACTGCACGAAGCAGGCCTGCAATGGGAAAAGGAAGACGAAAATTATATTGATGAGCTTGCCGATTCACTGCTTCGTTTTGTTAAGACTGACATCTATAAGGAAATTATTAATTCACCCGATCCTAAACGGGAATTTGAAATTTATGCAAGGTTTGACGATTTTTATCTGCATGGCATCATAGATTTGCTGCATATAAACGGAAATACTGCTTATATTTATGATTACAAAACTGACAGGGTCACGGGAGATTCAATCAAACAGAAAACTGCCTATTACAGAAAACAACTTGAATTTTATGCTCTGCTTGTAAGCAGGCTGAATCCCGGGTTAACAGAGTTTGTATTAAATCTTGTTTTTATAAATAATGCTTCTGAACACCAGTCTGTCTTATTGAAAAAAGAGGATATTATTTCCGCTGAAAGGTCAATTATGAGGATGGTGGAAATGATCAGAAGAAGGGAATTTCCCGAAGCAAGAACATCCTGTCTGAATTGTTACTGTAAAAATTTTGATTGATTTATCAAAATATATCAGATTGAAATAACTATTTACTACAATTACTGAAGTAAAATTATGCTGAATTACATCTGGATGGCCCTGATCTTCTTAGGTTTAGCTGCCGCTATCACAACTGATATTTCCGACTCTGCAACAAACAGATTTAAGAATAACATGCCTCTGAAGATAGAGAGGCCTTCGGAACTTGATTATTCCAAAGATAAGCAGGACCTCAGTTTCAGGATCAAATCAACCGACTTCAATAATTTCTTCGGCACCGGTATCAGCAAAGATATTTCAATCTCCGGAAAAGCCGTCAGAAAGGGATCATCAGATACACTGATAGTTAATTTCAAACTCCCTGCAGATGCCCCAGGGATTCTGAAAATAATAGCTGCAAGTAATGGCAAATCTGATGATTTCCAGGCAAAGATTTATCCCGCTGATACTGCCGATACCTCCTCTGCTTCAGTTGCGGTTGTTTTTGAGGAAGTGACATTCAGAAAAATCAAAGAAATAACAGGGGCAATAATATCATATTCAGAAACTGCAGTAAATATCGCGCTGGGACTAATTGGCATAATGGCACTATGGCTCGGCGTGATGAAAATTGCAGATCAGGCCGGGGTTATCAATTTTATAGCAAAAGTGCTGCGTCCGGTTATCAGAAGACTTTTCCCTGACGTTCCGACTGACCATCCCGCTGTGGGGGCAATAATAATGAATGTTTCCGCAAATTTTCTCGGGCTTTCAAATGCCGCAACACCATTCGGGCTGAAGGCAATGGAAGAACTTGATAAGCTGAATGAAAATAAGGGCACTGCAACAAATGCAATGTGTACTTTTCTGGCTATCAATACTGCAGGAATGACTCTTATTCCTGCAACTGCCATTGCTATAAGGGCATCTTCAGGAAGCTCAGAGCCTGCTATCATTATTGGTACCTCACTATTCGGGTCATTCTGTGCAACTGTCACTGCAATCATCTCTGTAAAAATTCTTGAAAATTTTCCGATGAAAATCAAAGACATTCCTGCGGTATTGAAAGAAAAAAGAAAAACAATACTCAGGGTGATGCTTTTTGTGGCATCTGCTCTGGCAATTATTGCAGCAGTTTTTTTCAGCGGTTTACTTAAAAACTCCTCATTCCTCTCGGCAGAGAACTTCAAGAACTTTGTTCAGTTCTTCTCTGTAATTGCCATTCCGCTGATCATGGCAATTTTCATCACAGCTGGTTTGATCAAAAAAGTAAAGGTTTATGAAACTTTTGTTGAAGGAGCGAAAGAAGGGTTTAATA
>CAYPMQ010000188.1:0-7067 GCA_964411625.1 uncultured Ignavibacteriaceae bacterium | reverse complement strand
ATTATGATCTGATTAAAAAGTTTGCCGATGATTTCGACATCTCTTACGGTTATATCAGAGATAAAATTCCTGACCGCACTAAAATAAGGTCGATTCTGTATCTGTATCTTGAGAATGTTAAAACCACCAATTGTATTATCAACGACGGATATATCAGAGCACTCGGTCTTAAATAAACGCTATCATATTCGGTACTCTGTCAATATTCATGATTAAACTAACCTGCATCATGTTAACAAAATTTTCCTTTTTTGCCCTTCAGTTCTTTACACTCGTTACATCATTATCTGCACAAAATACTGATAAAATTCTGGCCGAGGCCGGAAACATTAAAATTATGCAGTCTGATCTGCGGAACAGGTTAGAACTTAGCCCTTTTATAAGCAACAGGGGATCAGGGAACAGAGACTCACTCCTGTCAGATTTTCTCTATTCTATGATCGCAGAGAAACTCTGGTATCTCGAAGCCTCAGGAAGAGGATTTGAACAGAGCGAAGAATATCGGTTCTATTTTCAGCCTGTTGAAGAAATCTTCCTCAGGGATGCACTCTTTAAAAAAGAAATCAAAGACAAAGTGCTGCTTAGCGCTCAGGATGTTCAGAATGCCCTTGAAAAAGCCTCATCGGTTCTGAAATGCCTGGTATTTATAACTCAGGATTCAGCACTTGCTGAAAGTTTCATTGATTCTGTTAAGTCGGGGAATCACAAATCTCCGGAAGAAATTCTTGTAATGCCCGGGTTTAATTCTCTCCGGAGTAATACAGCAGATATCCGTCTCGGAACTCTGAGGGATGAAGATGCTGAAAACACCCTGTTTTCTCTTTCTGCAGGTGAAGTTTCGCCTGCTTTCAGAACAGAGCAGGGTTATGTTATATTTTACATTTCAGATATAATCAGCAGTCCCTTCAGTCTCACTGATGAAAAAGCTATAAACGATATTAAAAATACTGTCCGGGAAAGAAGGGTCTTCAATCTCACAGAGAAATATCTTATAAATCTGCTTACCCCTTACTTAATCAATATCAATGAAAGCAGGTTTACCACTGTTGCAGAAGGAATTCATAAAATTCTTGCTGCTTTGCCTCAGGCACCAAAAGGCGATACACTTCTCAAGCCTTATGTACTGTCTGAGTCAGATTACAGAAACCTCAGAGCATCGCTCGGAAATGATTTTCTGCATAGTGAATTTTTCCGTATTAATGACCAGATTATAAACGTTTACGGATTTTTATCAGACCTTGCTCTTTCAGAACCAGTTTTCAGATCCGGAAACCGGAAGCAAGTATTCCAGAAACTCAGCGGTCTGGCAAAAAATTATGTGCAGAAAAAAATCCTTACCAGCGAAGCTCTGCGACTTGGTTTGCAGAATGACCCTTCGGTAAAACGGGATATTCAGGCGTGGCGTGAAAATCTTCTTTCTCAGATGCTGAAAGTTTCTTTTACTGATTCTCTGCGGGTCACCGATAAAGAGGCGGAAGATTATTATAAGTCAGGGTTATCCTCTGATAAGGATTTTCTTCTTATCAACCTGAAGCTTGTTACGGTTCAGACCCCGGAGGAGGTTGAAAAGATCCTGAAACTTACTGACTCGGGTGTGTCATTTGACTCAGTTGCAGCCTCTTACGGCAGAACTGACTCACTGGTTAATAATCTCGGTGAAACGGGACTGAAACCTACGTTTCTGCTCGGGGAAATAGGAAGGACTGCATCGGCTCTCCCGCTAAATCAGCTTTACGGACCTGTAAGAAGGGATGGCCGCTACACCGTGTTCATGGTCACCGATCGGAAAGAGATCAGTGATTCAGTAAAGATAGATTTTGACCAGAATAAGGAAGCGATAAAGAATCATCTCTTCGTCAGAAAACTTAACAGGTTTACGGCTGAAAAAACGAGGATTTTTGCTCAGAAATACAATGCAAAAGTTTACCCTGAGAACCTCAGTGAAATCCGCACTACGGGCATTAAAATGTTTGTTCACAGACTCATGGGTTTTGGCGGAAGAATTGCAGGTGTGCCGCTGCTTGATAACTGGGCAGAGTTCATAGATTCAACTGAACTGCGTAAGGTTTTACTCCCCTGATATGGTAATATTCGTATATAATCGAATAATATTATAATAAATTTCGATTATATACGAGTAAATTTGTGAAATATTCAGCTCAGAATATTCAAAACCTGTTTTATGTCCACTCAGAAGCCTTTAGCAGGAAGTTTTCTCTGGTGAGGAAATCAACTGATGCATCTTTATATGAATTAGTGAAAGTCTGCGGAGTTTTTTTAGCTGATTTCTCTGAAAGCTTTATCTCAAAAGCTGAAAGTTTTCCGTCAATATCCTCAACTAGATCAATCTCCTGCCCCTGCTGAGTTCGCCAGAAATAAAGGTTAGGTCTGCTGCTCTTGTTAAGAAGGTATTTAACTCTTTCAGCTATTACGAAATTTTCCCAGAGAGAGCCGGCATCTTTCCGCGAACTCATAGGACTGAAATCCGAAATAACCGAATTCCGCACCCCGGTATCATAAAAATAGATTTTTCTCATCTTTGTAAGCTCATTGCGGAGATTTCTCTTAAACGGTGAGAGTCTGAATATGATAAATGATTTTTCAAGAAGATCAATGTATCTGCTGACAGTACCGATATCAATTCCAAGCTTTCCGCCGAGTTCATTCAGGGAAACAAGACTGCCAGTCTGATATGCAAGCATCTGAAGGAGTTTTTCAATCACTTCAGATCTCCTGAGATCTCTGAACATCAGTACGTCTTTATAAAGATAGCTCGATGACAGTTCTTTCAGTAAACCTCTTTTATCAGACTGTTCAGTTATCACGGCGGGATATGTTCCGTAAAGCACATAACTTTCAATTGAACTTCTGGTTTCAGGATATCCCTTATTCTCAAGGATTTCACCTATGGTTACCGGTGCCAGTCTGAGTTCATACTTTCTTCCCGTCATAGGTTCAAAAATTGTGTCTGACAGACCAAGCGCCGAAGAACCTGAGGCAATAACCTGAACTTCAGGTATTTCATCCGCAAAAAGCTTTAAAGTAATCCCGATATCCTGTACGCGCTGGGCTTCATCAATAATTATAAGTTTTTTTGTTCCGGCTATAAGTCTGAGCTCCGCCGTTGATCTTACGGAGAGTAATTCACGCACCGTTACTTCATCGCAGTTCAGGAAGAGTGAATTATCTCGCTGCTCATAATGGATCTTTTTCAGGAGGGTTGTTTTTCCTGTCTGCCTTGCCCCTGTCAGAATAATCAGCTTTCCTCTGAACATTAGCTTTTTAATTTCATCTTCGAGTTGCCTCTTAATCATATAATGATCCTCATTAAACATAAATATGTTTCACTCACTCAGACAAAAATACAAAAAAGCTGACAAATATGATAATATTCGTATATAATCGAAAAATAATATAATAATTTACGATTATATGCGAGTAAATTTATGATTCTATTGTTTTTGTGTTTGATGTTCACGGTTGTTGACACCCGTTTGCGAAGGTATAATACCGGGTGATGTTTCTTGCCTGAGCCTCCGGGATTCAAGCATTGCGTCTCTGCTAAAAATCCTGCGGAACAATAACTTTCACCCGTATAACTGCACCTCTGTTAACCATCTGTTTCCGTTGGTTTTAACAGACGGATAATTATCTCCCATACGCCACCCGGCTTCAGCCACATTTTTTTATAACAAACAATTCACCTCCTCCGGCATCTCTGATTTCCTGTTTATCTTAAAAAATGTTATAATTGAATATCAATTGCGAGAAGAGAATGAAACAGCCTCCACACCTGAAATTTTTATTATCCCTCACTCTGTTCGTTATTTTAACATCCGTTCTTCAGTCTCAGAATTTCACACTGCTCCGCGGATTTTCACATTCACCCTATTATAATGAGCAGATCTGGACTTTTAACATAGTTCCCGACGTCCGTCTTCACATTAATGCCCCTGCAGCTACAGTTTTTGATCCCTCAAAGCCGACCCAGGTTATTGTGTATGCACTGCCCGCCGGAAATACGATTGAACAGACTGTCGGGAAAGTGCTTCAGCCGGGGGACGACTGGCATTTCGATATCCAGCATATAGGAGCACAGACACGTTTCCTCAGATACTCCCTCACAGGTTACAATATAGTTACTGCCTATTTTGAAGCTTCTCAGAAAAGCTGGACACTCTGGAAATCTGCACATCCTGATGATTATGCCACGCTCACTAAATCTTTCATTGATTCTCTTGAAAGCATGTTTTCAATGTATAACCCTCAGTTAGTTCTTAACGGACACAGCAACGGGGGCAGGTTTATTTTTAACTATTTTGATGCCGTTACTGCCATTCCCTCAAAAATTAAACGGATCTGCTTTCTTGACAGCAATTACGGTTATGAACACTCTTACGGCGATAAAATAATTGCGTGGATGAATGCTTCTTCCCAGAATGTGCTTTCCGTGATTGCTTATAATGACAGCGTTGCCCTTCTCAACGGTGAACCAGTTGTTTCACCCACGGGCGGAACTTGGTATCGCAGCAGGATAATGAAGGTCTATATGGAATCTGCGTTCAGTTTCACAGACTCAGAAAATGATTCGATGATATCCTACACTGCACTTAACGGAAGAATTAAATTTCTTCTTAAGACAAACCCCCTGAGGCAGATTCTGCACACGGTTCAGGTTGAAAGGAACGGTTATATTCAGAGTATCACTCAGGCAACTCCTCAGGAGGGACAGGGATATGTTTATTACGGACCCCGTGCTTATCAGAATCTGATCCAGAACTCTATTGTAATGCCGGCGGAGCTTAACATCCCGCCAAGACAACCGAACGCCAAAACCGGCTCGCAGTTTATGGATTTTGTCACAAATATGACTTTTGCACAGAGAGAAGAACAGATTTTTAATGAGATCTCGGCGGGTAACATTCCCGATTTTCTCAGATCACTGATTAATATTCAGGCGCAGTTTCAGGATGCAAACGGAGTTCAGCATACCGTTATCTATAAGGTCATGCCTGATTATCTTGCGATCGGATCAAATGAAGATTTCTGCAGAATTCCGATGGGGCCGATTACCGCCCAGCGGCTCGCTACCATATTCGGCGCAACCATGCCTACCAGCAAACTGGTAGATAATATTTATACAAACTCCTCTGTTAAACTTCAGCCTGTTACTTATGCCCCGGTCGGGAACCAGAATGAGCTTGTGCCTAAATTTGTGCTTCATAACAGGGCAATAGATTCTCTGCGGCTGATTGCAGGAGGCATTTTAGGCCAGCTTACGGGCGGTACAAAAAAAGATGTTGTGGTGAGTAATAAAATTGTGGATCCCGCCAGACCTGATCATGTTGTAATATATGGCTGGCATCAGTTAAACGGTCTGCCTATTCAGCCACTTACCAACATCCATGTTAATACTTATGTTGATTACAGTCACGGAATACGTTTTCTAAACAACGAGGTGATCTTTGACGGGCAGATTAAAAAGATCACTGATATTCTGAGAGACGAGATCCTTTACAAAGTGCTCAGCAATGAAACCGGGGCAATGACCCAGCCCGGTTACCTGCCCACTTTCGGTATCCCTCAGACTCCGAAATCATTCGGGGTAAAACCTGGCCCCGGAAATACTCTGGAAATCGTTGTAAAAAGTGACCCCGATGCAGAATCTTACCTTGTTCAGACCAGTACTAACGGGATTAACTTTTCGGCACCCGTTGAACTGTCACCCACAGACCTGACACTTACAGGACTGAATGCGGGCACAATTTACTTCATGAAGATCAAAGCCAAAAACCAGACGGGTGAATCGCCTTATTCAGAGGTTCTTGCCGGTGTGACAGCCTCCGTCACAAATCCTCCGCTGCTTATCGTGAACGGATTTGACCGCGCGTCAGCCGGGAACACGTATGATTTTGTGAGGCAGCACGTTGGGGCTGCGTTTAGTTCCGGGGTAGTGTTCTGCACGGCAACTAATGAAGCAATAACCGATTCCCTGTTCAGACTTCAGGATTTTTCGGCGGTTGATTATATACTTGGTGAAGAAAGCACGGTTGATGAAACATTCAGCAATGCCGAGCAGGTTCTGGTCGCAAATTACCTGAAGGCTGGCGGGAGGCTCCTGGTTTCGGGAAGTGAAATTGCATGGGATCTTGATTACAAAGGAACAACGTCCGATAAAAATTTCATCCGGAATTACCTCAAGACAAAATATGCTGCAGATGCCCCTAATAATGCCTCAAACACATGGTATTCCGTTTCTCCTGTTTCAGGTTCCTTTTTGGCATCTATGAGCCCCTTCAGCTTCGATAACGGCACACACGGCACTTATAACGTTGACTGGCCTGATGTCCTCTTTGAATCCGGAGGAAGCACGGGTGTATCCGGTTACACTAATTTCAGCACTGCATCAGGATTTTCGGGAACTGCCTTCAGCGGTACATTTTCCGGGGGAGGAGCCCCGGGAAAGGTGGCTGTTTTGGGTTTCCCTTTTGAATCTGTATACCCTGAAACTACCAGAAATCAGCTTATGAGACTGATTCTCCAGTATTTTGATGTCCAGCTGGGAGTTGATAAAGAACAAATCCCTTCAACCCCTGATAATTTTTCTCTTTCTGCAAATTATCCGAATCCCTTCAACCCTTCTACAAAAATTGAGTATTCAGTACCTTTTGCTTCAAGGCTTTCACTGACCGTTTTTAATCTCGTGGGAGAAAAGATATGCGTACTTGAAGAGGGAGTTAAACAGCCCGGAAATTACCGTGTGACCTTTAATGCTTCGGATCTGCCCTCAGGTGTGTACTTCTGCAGACTGGAAGGGGGCGGATTTTCCCGGACCATTAAGATGCTGCTCAGCAAATAACTCTGAGCTGCCTGCTGCAAAGGCGTCATGCAGTTCTTATTTTTATCCGGCAGGGCAGTTTAATAATTAAATTTTTAGTTGAGGATACTGATTCCTACGTCTGAATTCTCACGGCTTGTAAAAAGTTCACTCTCTGAAAAATCTGATGCTCAAAAAGCAGCATGGCTTAAACCGTAACAAAACAAAATTACGTAATATGCAGCCCAAG
>CAYPMQ010000187.1:0-7129 GCA_964411625.1 uncultured Ignavibacteriaceae bacterium | reverse complement strand
CTATATTGGTAATCAGTCAGACAGTTTTATTTTGAGTGCAGGGCAAAAATTTACCCCCACAATTATTCATTAATAGATTCCTGTCCTGACTAATTTACAAAAATGAGTTTAAGTCACTTAAACTGATTTTGAACTAAATGTAAAAGAAAATTTCACTTTTCAATAAAAATGTAATAGAATTTACGGTAGTCTCCGTTCATTATATCATTTCGGGGATTGCTAAAAAATTTATATTTTTGGTTAATTAATTAAAGTTGTCCACCAGATCAGGAGGCTCAAAAGATGTGTGGTATCGTCGGATACATTGGTAAAAAGAACTGTGTTCCCATTATAATCGAAGGTCTTAAAAGACTTGAATATCGTGGTTATGACTCAGCCGGAGTAGGGGTTATTCATGGTGATGAAATAATCATAGTAAAAAGAAAAGGTAAAGTAACTGAACTTCAAAATGCGTTAACCGAACAGAATGTTAACGGAAATATCGGTATAGGGCACACACGCTGGGCAACACACGGTGAACCTAACGAGAAAAACGCCCACCCTCACTCCAATCAGGATCAATCACTGGTTGTAATCCATAACGGAATAATCGAAAATTACAACTCACTTAAAACAGGCCTCAGGAACATTGGTTATGAATTCAGAAGCGATACCGATACAGAGGTTTTCGCACATCTTATAGACAGTTTTATCAGAAGAGGATACGACGTATCAAAAAGTGTAAGACTTGCACTTAATGAAATTGAAGGGACTTACGGACTTGCAGTCATGTATGCAAGAGAACCTGATAAAATTGTGGTTGCAAGACAAGGTTCGCCACTGGTTATGGGAATAGGTGATAACGAAAATTTCATTGCGTCAGACGTTTCCGCTTTGATTGCCTATACCAAGCAGATCGTATATTTTGAAGACGGTGAAATAGCCGAGGTTTATGCAGATCATTTTGTTACCAAAACCATTCATGATAAAGAGATTGAAAAGATAGCCACCGAAGTCAATTTAACAATTGATGAGATTGATAAGGGGGGCTATGATACCTTCATGATGAAAGAGATCATGGAACAGCCTGAATCCTGTAATAACAGTATGCGCGGAAGACTTGTCTTGGAGGAAGGCACGGCAAAACTTGGCGGTCTTGCTGATGTGATTGACAAACTGCTTGACTGTAAAAGGATACTTATCTCAGCCTGCGGAACCTCATGGCACGCCGGTCTTGTTGGTGAGTATCTGTTTGAACACTACCTCAGAGTTCCCACAGAGGTTGAGTATGCTTCCGAATTCAGATACAGAAATCCTATAATTTATCCTGATGATGCAGTCTTTTTTATAAGCCAGTCAGGTGAAACTGCTGATTCACTTGCCGCGCTCAGAGAGGCAAAACGAAAAGGTGCCTTATGTCTCGGTATCTGCAATGTTGTAGGCAGTTCAATAGCAAGAGAGAGTCATGCCGGCGTATATACACATGCAGGACCTGAAATAGGTGTTGCTTCAACCAAAGCATTCACCTCACAGCTTATAGTACTGGGACTTATCACACTCCTGCTTGCCAGAAGAAAAAGCATGTCGATTGCTGAAGGCAAGGAACTGGTTCAGGCATACCAGGAACTTCCTCATAAAATCACAGAAATACTTAAACTCAATGATAAAATCGAAAAGATTGCAGAGCAGTTTAAGGATGCAAACAATTTTCTGTATCTTGGCAGGGGGGCACATTTCCCCGTTGCTCTTGAAGGAGCACTCAAGCTGAAAGAAATTTCATATATACATGCAGAAGGTTATCCTGCAGCAGAGATGAAGCACGGTCCTATTGCTCTTGTTGATGAGAACATGCCTGTTGTTTTTATTTCGCCCAAAGATTCAACATATGAAAAAATTGTAAGCAATATTGAAGAAATTAAAGCCCGCAAGGGCAAAGTTATCGCCATAGCGAGCGAAAACGACACAGAGATTGACAATCTGGCTGATTATGTGATAAAAATACCTAACTCTTCCAGAATGACAATGCCTATTCTTACTGCAATACCACTCCAGCTTCTGGCGTATCACATCGCAGTTAAGAAGGGATTAAACGTGGATCAACCGCGTAATTTAGCAAAAAGCGTTACTGTAGAATAAATCGGAGTACTTTATGAATCCCAAAAGAGTAATCATAATGGGAGCAGCAGGTCGTGATTTTCACAATTTCAATGTGTTTTATCGCGACAACGAACAATACAAAGTTGTGGCATTTACTGCTACACAGATACCTAACATAGACGGAAGAAAATATCCTGCCGCACTTGCCGGCAAGTTATACCCCGAGGGAATTGACATATACGAAGAATCAAAGCTCGGGGAGCTGATACTTAATTTAAAAGCAGATGAAGTTGTTTTTTCATATTCTGATGTTGCTATGAATTATGTAATGCAGAAAGCTGCCCTTGTAAATTCTTACGGCATTTCTTTCCGCATTCTCGGTACTAATGAAACCATGGTAAAAAGCACTAAACCGGTTGTGGCAATTGTTGCATCAAGAACCGGTGCAGGCAAATCACAAACATCTCGGAAAGTTGTTGAGGTTTTAAGAGCGGCAGGTAAGAAAGTTGTGGCTATAAGGCACCCCATGCCTTACGGCGACCTCGAAAAACAGCGTGTGCAGAGATTTGGTGCCCTTGAGGACCTGAAAACCCACAAATGCACTATTGAGGAAATTGAAGAATATGAACCTCACATTGTAAGCGGCGGTGTGATTTATGCCGGTGTTGATTATGAAGCAATTTTGAGAGAGGCTGAAAAAGAAGCCGATGTTATAATCTGGGACGGCGGAAACAACGATTTCCCCTTCTATAAACCCGACGTCACTTTCACAGTAGTTGACCCACACAGACCAGGGCATGAGATGACTTACTACCCCGGCTTCACAAATGTACTTATTGCTGATGCAATAGTTATCAATAAAATTGATTCTGCTGAGCCCAAGGGGATCATGGAAGTAAGAAACAATGTGATGAAGGCTAATCCGAAAGCAGTTCTGATTGAGGCAGCATCACCTATTAAAGTTGAACATCCCGAAATGATCACCGGCAAACGTGTTCTCGTTGTTGAAGACGGGCCGACTCTTACTCACGGTGAAATGGAATACGGGGCCGGAGTTATTGCAGCATGGAAATACGGAGCAGGTCAGATTGTGGATCCCAGACCATTTACTGTAAAAAGCATCACAGATACTTACAAAAAATATCCGAAGATCGGTGTTCTTCTTCCCGCAATGGGTTATGGTGATGATCAGATGAAAGATCTCGAAGATACAATCAACAGGACAGAATGCGATTCTGTAATCATTGGCACCCCCATTGATCTCGGAAGAATTCTTAAATTAAACAAACCCTCAACAAGGGTTAAATATGATCTCCAGGAAATTGGCGATATCACTGTGGAAAGTGTACTCAGAGCCAAAGGGATTATATGAAAAAAATTGTTGTTGCTGCTCTCGGAGGAAATGCTCTCCTCCGGGGGCATCAGTCGGGTACAATTAAAGAGCAGGAGCAGAATGCGTATGACACCTGCAAGCATTTGCTCAAATTCATATGGGAAGACAAGGGTTTAGTGATAACCCACGGAAACGGGCCTCAGGTTGGTAACATTATGCTGAGAAACGAGGCCGGATATGATATCTACAAAATTCCCAAAATGCCACTTGAAATTTGTGTGGCTGACTCTCAGGGCGGAATCGGTTACATGATTGCGCGTCAGATGAGAAACCTGCTGGCACAGAATCACATCAATAAAAAAGTCATCACAATCATCACAGAAGTTCTTGTTGATAAAAATGACCCTGCATTCAGGAGTCCGTCCAAACCCGTCGGCCGGTTTCTTCTGAAAGAAGAGGCTGATCTTCAGGCAAAAGCGAACGGCTGGGTATTTAAAGAAGACCCCAGGAAACGAGGTTGGAGAAGAGTTGTGGCTTCACCGAGGCCGGTGGAGATACTCAACTGGGATGTAATACAGGAACACGCTGCTGCAGGCGATATAGTAATTGCAGTTGGCGGCGGAGGCATTCCGGTGACGCGTGATGAATATGGCAAATATTCAGGAATTGATGCCGTGATTGATAAAGATCTGGCTTCATCTCTTCTGGCGGCAACAATAAACGCAACAGAGTTTTATATCCTCACAGATGTTCCTAAAGTTTATATAAACTTTCAGAAGGAAAATGAGATGGCGCTTGATGTTGTGGCGGTTTCAGAGGCTGAGTCTTATCTTAAACGCGGAGAGTTTGCCGCGGGAAGTATGGCCCCCAAAGTTGATGCTGCCCTTCAGTTTGTTAAGCACTGCAAGGGTAAAGCAATTATTACGGAATCAAATGAGCTGAGCAACCCGGCAATGGGCACCAAGATTGTTCATGATGATATGCTTCAGTTGTAATAAATACCATAATAACAAAAAAAACGATAAATGCCCTCCTGCGGGCAGTTAAATTATTAAAATAAAACCGGAGTAATCCGGTAATCGGAGAGAATATGGCAGTAAATATGAAAGGCAAATCACTGATTTCCATTCATGATTTGACCGAAGAAGAAGTCTGGCAGATTTTTGATCAGACCACGGCACTTAAATTAAAAGATCTCAGCGGCGAACCTCATCCGGTTCTGAAAGGCAAAACCCTTGGAATGATTTTCTCAAAGCCCTCAACCAGAACCAGAATTTCATTTGAGGTTGGTATCTATAAGCTTGGCGGTATCGGAATGTATTTCGGACCAAATGATCTTCAGCTTAACAGAGGTGAAACTATTTCTGACACAGCCAAAGTGCTTTCACGCTACCTTGACGGAATTATGATCAGAACATTCAGCCATCAGGATGTCATTGATCTGGCAAGATACGGTTCAATTCCGGTAATTAACGGACTTACGGATCTGCTGCATCCGTGTCAGGTACTTACCGATCTCTATACCATATGGGAAAAGAGAAGAAAACTCAAAGGACTTAAACTTGCGTATATCGGAGACGGAAACAATATGGCTCACAGCCTTCTGCACGGCTGCGCTAAAGTTGGAATGGATATTTTCATATCATCACCCTCAGGCTACACACCAGACGCTCAGATCGTTAAAAATGCAAATAAGGATGCGGCATACCACGGTTCAAAAGTTGTTATCACTCATGATCCTATTGAAGCTGTAAAAGATGCCGATATCGTCTATACTGACGTATGGGCAAGCATGGGTCAGGAAAAAGAAGCCGAAGAGAGAAAGAAAGCTTTTGCTAAGTTCCAGGTTAATGATGAACTGGTTGGGCATGCAAAATCAGATTATCTTTTCATGCACTGTCTCCCCGCTCACAGAGGCGAGGAAGTTTCTGCCGAAGTTATTGACGGACCCAACTCCGTTGTTTTTGACGAAGCAGAAAACAGAATGCATGTTCAGATGGCAATAATGTCACTGGTGATGTAAAAAGAATATTGAATGGAAACCCGTCAAATTGCAGGTTTCCATTCCTTCCTAAAGCACTTCAGAATCTCCTTAGCTTCGGAGTTAATTAAAAATCCGTTTCAATTCTCCTCATTTTGCACTAAATTAATTTCCGGTTTATCTTAATTAATTTATCATAATTAACACTTATGCAGCTTTAAAGAATAGCAATCAAAAATTTCCGTGGTTTCGGATCAGCTGAAATTTCGTTCGCTAAAGGTGTAAATCTGCTGATCGGGATTAATGGATCGGGCAAGACTGCAATACTCGAAGCCCTTTCAATTGCATTAAGTGCTTTGTTCCTCGGATTTAAAAGTCAAAAAACCAAATCAATAGGGAAAAATGATATCAGGTTAATCCCGATCACTCAAAATGGGATTAAAACGACCGAATATCAGTTCCCTGTTGAAATTGAGAGTTATGCAGTATGGGATGACAGGAGATTCTGCTGGACAAGGTACAGAGAAACGCTTTACGGCAAAACAAAAAATAATGCTGCAGATATTCAGGCTTTCTCAACAGAATTAGACACTGCAATCAGAAAGGGGGAGGTTGTTACACTCCCTCTTATAAGCTATTATGGTAATGGAAGACTATGGCTTGAGCCAAATAAAACTTCGAAGAGTAAAAAGAAAGTTTTTTCAAGATTTGATGGCTATACACTGAGTCTTGATCCGAGAAAATCTCTGGCAGATCTTGAAGATTGGTTCAGAAGGCAGGAGCAGATACTTTTTAAAGAGGGATCAGCTGACCCTGTATTTTTTATTATTAAAAAAGCAATTATTGATGCGCTTCCCGGATTCAGTGAAATAAACTATGATCCCAGGATTAATCAGATATATACAATTAAAGATGACGGAACGAGGCTTCCATATACCAGTCTCAGCGACGGACAGCGGGGCATGCTTGCCCTGATCGGAGATCTGGCAATAAGAATATCAACACTTAATCCTCATCTGGGAAATAACGTACTTGAAAAAACCCCGGGGGTAGTGCTTATTGATGAACTTGATTTATATCTCCACCCGCAATGGCAGAGAATTGTATCTTCGGTACTTCAAAAAACATTCCCTGAAATTCAGTTTATTTGTACAACACATTCTCCTCAGGTGATCGGAGAGATTGACGGGAACAGAATTTACTCTCTGGATCATGGGAAAAAACTTACAGAAGCATATGGTCTTGACTCAAACACCATACTTGAGGATGTCATGCAGAGCATGCCAAGATCCGAAAAGGTCTTCAAAAAATATGAAGAACTTGAAGTACTGATCTCAGAGGAAAAATTTGCCGAAGCAGAGGCACTCATTAAGGAATTAACTTCATTGATTAAAGGGATTGATTCGTCACTAAACAGACTAATCACTATTATGGAAAATATGAAGGCTTTGAATTCGGCTGACTGACTATGTTTTATTTCCGAAAAACCTCACCGCCTGAATCTTTAGTTGAATGGATCAATAAAAGAAGGGCTGTATCTGAAGAATCTGTAAAATTTGAGTATCTGCAGAATCCGCAGAAAGAAGAACTGCGAAAAAAATTACTTGCCGAACAGTACCATCTTTGCTGTTACACCCAGATAAGATAAACCTCCGCCAATTCACATATTGAACATCTTATTCCACAGAGTGTCAGCATTCAGGCAGGCAGATATTCTGAGACGGTTTCATACTATAATC
>CAYPMQ010000186.1:0-7143 GCA_964411625.1 uncultured Ignavibacteriaceae bacterium | reverse complement strand
TTAAAAAAGAAGACATGGTTCAGGTAATTGCCGGCAACGATAACGGTAAAAAAGGGTACCGGCGATGCTATATCAGACGCTAAAGTTCTGGAAGAGGCAGTTAAAGATCTTGAATCAGTAACAGGTCAGAAACCTTCGGTCAGAAAAGCTAAAAAAGCTATTTCAAACTTTAAATTAAGAGCCGGCATGAATGTTGGCGCTAAAGTAACACTCAGAAACGATAAAATGTATGAGTTTCTTGACAGACTTATCAACGTTTCTTTACCCCGTGTGCGTGACTTCAGAGGCTTATCAGATAAAAGCTTTGACGGAAGAGGAAATTATACTTTCGGTGTAAAAGAGCAGATTATATTTCCTGAAATAGATGTTGAAAAAGTGGTTAAAGTACTTGGTATGGATATCACCTTTGTAACATCAGCTAAAACAGATGAGGAAGCGTATGAGTTGCTCGCAGCTTTCAGCTTCCCTTTCAGAAAAAAAGGTAGTCAGTAATAACAGAGGATTTAAATGGCAAGAACTTGTTTAATTGCCCGTGAAGAAAAAAGAGCTAGATTAGCCGAAAAGTATAATAAAAAACGTGAAGAACTGAAAGCCGCCGGCAATTGGGAAGAGTTACAGCTTTTACCCAGAAACTCGGCTCCGGTAAGACAGCATAACAGATGCGTGATTACCGGAAGAGGCAGAGGTTACTACAGAAAGTTTGGTATCTCAAGATTAGTTCTGAGAGAAAAAGCACTCCGTGGTGAATTACCCGGAGTTAAGAAATCAAGTTGGTAAAAGGAGTCTAAAAGATGCCAGTTACAGACCCGATTGCAGATTTTCTGACCAGAATGAGAAACGCTATTAAGGCTAATAAGAGAAGAGTTGAATTACCTTCCTCAAATATGAAAGTCAGAATAGCAGAAATTCTTAAAGAAAACCACTATATAAATGATTATCAGGTGGTTGAAGATAATAAACAGAATGTTTTAAGAGTTTTTCTTAAATATTCTAATGGTCAGTCTGCTATAAACGGATTAGAAAGAATAAGCACCCCCGGTTTGAGATCCTACTCACCGGTTGAAAAATTACCACGTGTGTTAAACGGTATGGGGATTGTTATCATCTCTACCTCAAAAGGTGTTATGACCGAAAAACAGGCCAAACGTGATAATTTGGGGGGTGAAGTAATTTGTCAGATTTGGTAATATAAGTTCGGAGTTAAAAGTGTCAAGAGTTGGAAAAAAGCCGATTCAGATTCCTGAGAAAGTGACTGTTACCATTTCAGGTAATTTAGTTACCGTGAAAGGACCTAAAGGAGAACTTCGTAATGAGTTTCCGGGCAGTGTTACCGTTGCACAGGAAGATGGCCAGATAACCGTTGTAAGAAGCAGTGATGATAAAAATATCAGAGCTCTTCACGGTTTAACAAGAGCCTTAATTAATAATATGATTATCGGCGTTACCAAAGGATTCAGTAAAACGCTTGATCTGGTTGGTGTTGGTTATAAAGTTGAACAGAAAGAGAAGAACATACTTCTTTCACTTGGTTATTCACACCCTATTTATTTCATGCCACCTGATAATGTTGAAATAAAGGTGAACACCCCGACCCAGATGGTGATATCCGGTATCGAGAAATATTCTGTTGGTCAGATTGCGGCTAAAATAAGATCTTTCAAGCTGCCTGAACCATATAAAGGAAAAGGTATTAAGTATTCTGATGAAGTTATCAGAAGAAAAGCCGGAAAAACGGCCGGTAAATAAGGTTTACGGAGATTGCAATGATAGTAAAAAATAATAACAGCAGGCTCAGATCTAAAGTTAAGATCAGAAAAACAGTATCGGGTACTCCTGAAAGACCCCGTTTAAGTGTCTACAGAAGTTTAAATAATATTTATGCCCAGCTTATCAATGATGTTGACGGAACTACTCTTTTATCAGTTTCATCATTAGATAAACATATAACCGAAGCGATCAAAGAAGCAAAGGGAAAGACCTCTAAATCAAGAATTGTCGGTCTTGAACTTGCTAAAAAGGCTGCTGAAAAAAATATAACGGCTTGCGTGTTTGACCGTAATGGTTACAGATACCATGGCAGAGTTAAATCCTTTGCTGACGGCGCACGTGAAGGTGGACTGAAGTTTTAGTTCACTGCCGGGTCGTCTAACGGTAGGACAGCGCCCTTTGGAGGCGTTTGCGTAGGTTCGAATCCTGCCCCGGCAGCTGAGATTTTATAAACATTTAATTTGACCGGAGATTAATTTGAGAACAGTTAGATCTTCAAACGTCGAGAATCTGAAAGAAAAAGTCGTTCATATTAACCGTGTTGCCAAGGTTGTGAAGGGCGGTAGAAGATTTGGTTTCAATGCTATCGTTGTTGTTGGTAATGGTAAGGGCGTACTGGGTATTGGTTTAGGAAAAGCAAACGAAGTTACCGATGCAATTTCTAAAGGAATTGACGACGCGAAGAAAAATCTTATAGAAGTACCAGTTTACAAAGGTACAATACCCCATGAGGTTATCGGGAAGTTCGGAGCCGGCAAAGTGCTGCTTAAACCTGCATCACCCGGAACCGGCCTTATAGCAGGCGGTGGTGTAAGAGCGATTCTTGAAGCAGCAGGCGTTGCAGACGTTCTTACAAAATCATTGGGATCATCAAATCCTCATAATCAGGTAAAAGCAACACTTGAAGCATTAAAAAATCTTATTGATGCAAAGACAGTTGCCACACTCAGAGGAATTACAGTTCAAGAAATCTTTAATTCCTGAACCGGAGATAAAAAGTGAGTAAACTTAAAATTACACTAGTGAAAAGCGTTATTGACAGACCTGTAAACCAGAAAAGAGTTGTTGAAGCTCTGGGTCTGAAGAAAACGAACAGAACGAAAGTTCATAATGATGCCCCGCACATAAGAGGCATGATTAACAAGGTAAAACATTTACTTAAAGTTGAAGAAGTAAACGAATAAAAAGTTTAACAGGAATTAAAATGGATCATTTAAGCAATCTTAAATATGCACCCGGTGCTCACAAGAAAAAGAAAAGAGTTGCACGCGGACCAGGATCCGGACACGGAAAAACTGCTACACGCGGTTCAAACGGTCAGATGTCAAGATCAGGAGCCAATCACAGAGCTTGGTTTGAAGGCGGTCAGATGCCGCTTCAGAGAAGAATTCCCAAATTCGGGTTTACTCCTCCTTTCAAAACCGTCAGTCAACCTGTGAACCTCCACAGCTTACAGAAGTTAGCCGATAAACTTAAGGTTACAACCCTTGCTCTCGATCCTGATTTATTGTTTACGCACGGTCTTATTTCAAAAAGAAACCAACCGGTTAAAGTTCTTGGCCATGGTGAAATAACCGTAAAAATTGATATTACAGCGCACTCTGTAAGTAACAGCGCCAAAGAAAAAATTGAAGCGCTTGGCGGCTCCATAAAAACTATAGAATAAAATATACATGTCAAAAGTTTTTGAAGTTTTCCGCAACATATTTAAGATAGAAGAACTCAGGGCAAGAGTAGTTTATACACTTGTTATTCTCCTGCTCGTAAGGCTTGGTGCTCACATCACCCTTCCGGGTATAGATTCTTCTTTGTTATCCAAGGCCATGGCTAACCAAACCGGTGATAACCTGTTTGGTCTTTATGACCTCTTTGTGGGCGGCGCATTTTCTAATGCAGCCATTTTTGCGCTGGGTATAATGCCTTATATTTCTGCATCAATCATCATCCAGCTTATGGGTGCTGTTTTCCCGACCATTCAGAAACTTCAGAATGAAGGTGAAGAGGGAAGGAAAAAGATAACTCAGTGGACAAGATATGGTACGGTTCTTATTGCTGCGCTTCAGGGATGGGGTGTGACAATCAGACTGAATAACCTTCAGATTGAAGGATTACCTGTTGTTCCTCTCGCAGTTCAGGGTTTCTTCTGGACTTTTGCCGCAATAGCGATTCTTACAGCCGGCACTATTTTCATGATGTGGATGGGTGAGCAGATAACTGAAAGAGGTATCGGTAACGGTATTTCTCTCATAATTTTCATCGGTATCATTGACCGACTTCCATATGCTCTTATAGATGAATACAGATTGATATCATCCGGACAGAGAAATCTTATAATTGAGATTCTGATTCTTGCAGCACTCACAGCTATAATTGCCGGTGTGGTTCTTGTAACACAAGGTACCAGAAGAATTCCGGTTCAGTACGCAAAGAGAGTTGTCGGGAGAAAAGTTTACGGTGGAGTAACACAGTACATTCCCCTGATAGTAAACACTGCGGGTGTAATGCCTATAATCTTTGCACAGTCAATCATGTTTATTCCTAACACTGTGCTTTCATTTTTCCCGAACAGTGAGTTTTTGCAGGGTGTTTCGAGATACTTTGATTACACATCTCCCGTATATTCTATAATATATGCAGTGATGATAGTCTTCTTCACATATTTTTACACTGCCATCGCTTTCAATCCGAAAGACGTTGCAGACAACATGAAGAGACAGGGTGGTTTTGTTCCGGGAATCAGACCCGGTAAACAGACATCCGATTTCATTGATAATATATTAACAAAAATTACATTACCCGGATCAGTATTCCTGGCGCTGGTGGCAATCCTTCCGGCATTTATGTCAGGCTTAGGAGTCTCGGGTAAATTCGCCCAGTTTTTTGGTGGAACAAGTTTATTAATTGCCGTTGGTGTTGCACTTGATACAATGCAGCAGATAAATTCCATGATGGTAATGCGCCATTATGACGGATTTATGAAGGGCAATAAAATAGTAAGAAGAAGGTAATCCAGCAGGTTTGATTTTTATAAAAACAAAAAAAGAGATCGATCAAATTCGGGAGAGCTGCAAAATTGTTGCCGAAACTCTTCAGAAGGTAAAAGGTTTCATCAAGCCGGGGATTACGACAAAGGAACTGGACATGATTGCGGAGGATTATATTCTCTCAAAGGGTGGAAAGCCTGCCTTTAAAGGGTACAGGCAGCCCGGAACAACCCCGTTCCCCGCAAGTTTATGTGTTTCTTTGAATGATGTGGTTGTACACGGAATTCCGGGTAAATATATAATAAAAGAAGGTGATATAGTCTCAATAGATGTTGGAGTTGTAAAAAACGGCTACTATGGAGACGCAGCACTTTCAGTACTGGTGGGAGCTGATACTGAAAAGCAGAGGCTTCTTGATGTAACGGAAAAGTCACTTTATCTTGGAATTGAACAGGCAAAGGCCGGTAACAGTGTCCATGACATCTCTTTTGCCGTGCAGTCATATGTTGAGCTTAACGGATATTCAGTAGTTCGTGCCTTATGTGGTCACGGAGTAGGAAAATATCTGCATGAAGAGCCCTCAGTACCCAATTACGGCAGACCCGGTACCGGGAAAAAGCTGAAGGAAGGAATGACGATTGCAATAGAACCGATGGTTAACGCCGGAGGTTACGATGTGATCATGGCTGATGACGGCTGGACAGTTCTGACTACAGACGGTAAAGCTTCTGCGCATTTTGAACACACAGTTTTAGTTGAGAAAGACAAAGCTGAGATCTTAACAGTTTGTTAGTATGGCAAAACAAGGACCAATTAAAGTTGACGGTGTAATTACAGAGACATTACCCAACGCCACATTTAAAGTGAGGCTGGATAACGGTCACGAGATTTTGGCGCATATCTCTGGTAAAATGCGCATGCATTTTATAAAAATTTTAGTAGGCGACAAAGTATCAATTGAGTTATCGCCATACGATTTAACAAAAGGTAGAATTATCTACCGATATAAATAAGCGGAGAATTTATGAAAGTAAGATCTTCTGTTAAAAAAATCTGCGAACACTGCAAAATTATTAAAAGAAAAGGCGTGGTCCGGGTAATTTGCAGTAAAAACCCGAAACATAAACAACGTCAAGGATAATAGAGGAGTACCCAATTGGCACGTATAGCTGGTGTTGATTTACCAAAAAACAAAAAAGTTTACTACGGTATCCAATATATATTTGGAATCGGACCTACAGTAGCGCATGAAATTATCGGGAAATCAAATATTGATCCCGATAAAAAAATCGGCGCTCTAACCGAAGACGAAGTAGCAGCCATTAGGTCTGTCATCCAGGCAGAGTATAAAGTTGAAGGTTCGCTGCGCTCAGAAGTTCAGCAAAACATTAAAAGATTAATAGAAATTAACTGTTACCGCGGCTTAAGACACAGAAGAGGGTTACCATCCAGAGGACAGAGAACCCGTACGAACTCCCGTACCAGAAAAGGTAAGAGAAAAACAGTTGCCGGTAAGAAAAAAGCAGCAGCTAAGAAGTAGTATCTAAAGGAGGATATTTTTGGCTAAATCAGTTAAAAAAGTTAAGAAAAAAAGCGTTGTTGATGCCAATGGCATTGCACATGTTAAAGCAACATTCAATAACGTTCTTGTAACATTAACAGATATATATGGCAACGTTATATCTTGGTCATCAGCCGGAAGAAACGAATTTAAAGGTTCAAGAAAAAACACTCCCTTTGCAGCTCAGGTAACAGCAGAAGCCGCTGCCAAAGAAGCCTATGATTTAGGTTTAAGGAGAGTTGAAGTAAGAATCAAAGGACCCGGTGCGGGCAGGGAATCTGCTATAAGAGCTCTTTCTAATGTTGGTTTCGAGATTACCTCCATAAGAGATATCACACCGATTCCTCACAACGGATGCAGACCTCCAAAACGCAGAAGAGTATAATTTTAACGGAGAAATTTTAAATGGCAAGATACAACGACGCAGTTTGTAAATTATGCAGAAGAGAAAAACAGAAGCTGTTCTTAAAAGGATCTAAATGTTTCTCTGAAAGATGCCCCATAGAGAAGAAGAATTATCCTCCGGGGCAGCACGGAGTTTCAAGAAGACCTAAAATATCAGAGTACGGTGTACAGCTCAGAGAGAAACAGAAAATCAAAAGAACTTATGGTGTTCTGGAAACACAGTTCAGAAATCTCTTTGAAAAAGCAAGCCGTCAGAAAGGTATAACAGGTTCAAACCTGGTTAAACTGCTTGAAAGAAGACTTGATAATGTTGTTTACAGAATAGGTTTTGCTACTTCACGCAAGGCTGCAAGACAGCTCGTAAGACACAGACACATACTGGTAAACAATGAACCTGTTGACATTCCGTCATACATTGTTGCTGCC
>CAYPMQ010000185.1:0-7143 GCA_964411625.1 uncultured Ignavibacteriaceae bacterium | reverse complement strand
TCTTTAACTGCCTCTTCCAGAACTTTAGCGTCTGATATAGCATCGCCGGTACCCATATTGACAACTATTTTTTCAAGCTTGGGAACCTGCATAACATTCTTATAGTTGAATTTCTTCATTAAAGAAGAAACAACTTCCTTTTGGTAAAATTCTCTTAGTCTGCAGGGAATTTTTACCTGCGGCTCTTCATTGGCAACTGCACCTGTATCAGCCTTTTTCTCGGCTTTTTTGGGCGCTGCCTGGGCCTGCTTTTTTTGTTGTTTCTGCTTGTCAGCCATCTAACAACCTTATCCTTTATTTAAGCATTTCGCCGGTTTTAACACTAACACGGGCTACTTTAGATTTACCCGTCTTTTCATCTACTATCAATTTTGACCCGATACGAGTAGGCTCGTTCTTTTTAGGATCAATAAACATCACGTTTGAAACGTGTATAGGAAGTTCTTTTTCTATAATGCCACCCTGAGGATTCCGGGCATTTGGTTTGGTGTGTCTCTTGCGGAGATTAACGCCCTCAACAATCACTCTTTCGGTTTCATAAAAAACCTTAAGCACTTTACCTTTTTTACCGTTATCGTTGCCGGCAATTACCTGAACCATGTCTTCTTTTTTAATTCTGATGCGTTTACTCATTTTAATACCTTTATAATACCTCAGGTGCCAAAGAAACAATTTTCATATATTGTTTTTCTCTGAGTTCTCTTGCCACGGGACCAAAGATACGTGTTCCTCTGGGTTCACCCTGGTTATTAAGAAGAACTGCTGCGTTTTCGTCAAAGCGAATGTATGAACCGTCTTTTCTTTTAACTTCTTTTCTGGTTCTTACAATCACTGCTTTTGAAACATCGCCTTTTTTTACTGCGCTGTTGGGTATGGCATTTTTAACGGATACCACAATCAGATCACCGACACTGGCGTATCTGCGGTTGCTTCCGCCTAAAACTCTTATACATTTAACTCTTTTTGCGCCCGAATTATCGGCAGCAACCAAGATTGTTTCTTCTTGTATCATTACAATCTCCCGGATTAACTACTTAGCTTTTTCGACAATACTTACAAGGCGCCATCTTTTAAGCTTGCTGAGAGGTCTGGTTTCCATAATCTTAACTACATCACCAATTCCGCATTCATTTCTCTCATCATGCGCCATTAATTTCTTCGTCTTTTTGAAATATTTTTTATAAATAGGGTGCGCAACTTTTCTTTCGATAGCAACAACCACGGATTTATCCATCTTGCTGCTTACCACAACACCAATTCTGGTTTTACGAAGCGGACGCTGTTCCATTTACTGATAAACTCCTTTTTTTAGAGCTGATTCTGCTCTTTAAGCTCGCGGGCTTTTAATTCTGTTCTCATCCTCGCGATCGTATTTCTGGTTTTCTTTAGTAACGAGGTGTTAGTTAACTGTTTTAATTCATTTGTGAATCTTAAATCAACCAGATTGTTGTATTCTTCAACAATCTGTTTTTTCAGTTCATCCGTTGATAATTCACGAATTTCTTTAATTTTCATGGTAGATTATCCTTCGTAATCGGGTCTCGAAACTATTTTAGTTTTGATCGGTAATTTATATGCACACTGCTGTAAAGCTTCATGTGCTATCTCTTTATCTACTCCCGAAACTTCAAATAGAACCCTGCCCGGCTTAATTACGGCTACCCAGAATTCAGGGGCACCTTTACCTTTACCCATACGAGTTTCGAGCGGCTTCTTTGATACCGGTTTATCCGGGAAAATTCTGATCCAAACTTTACCGTCTCTTTTCATTTTCCTTGAAAGAGAAATACGGCAGGCTTCAATCTGGCGGCTGGTTATCCATGCCGGCTCTAATGCTTTAAGTCCGAAGTCTCCGAAGTCTACAGCACTTCCTCTGTATGCCTTGCCCGTCATTCTTCCTCTTTGGGCTCTGCGGAACTTCACGCGTTTTGGCATTAACATTGTAATAAACTCCTATAATTAATCAGATACTCTTTTACCCAGAATTTCGCCGCGGCAAATCCACACTTTAATGCCAATTGAGCCATAAATGGTTTCGGCTCTGCCGTTAGCGTAATCAATATCGGCTCTGAGCGTGTGAAGCGGTATTCTGCCTTCTTTGTACTGCTCGGTTCTCGCCATTTCAGCACCGCCTAAACGGCCTGAACACATGATCTTTATTCCGTCAGCACCCATTCTCATTGCAGACTGAATTGCCATTTTCATGGCTCTTCTGAATGATACTCTGCCTTCAAGTTGTTTGGCTATGTTATCTGCTACTAATACAGCGTCAAGTTCAGGTCTTTTGATTTCAGTAATCTGAACTTTAACCTCTTTATCAGTAACTTTTTTTAATTCTTCTTCAAGCTGATTGATCTGCTTGCCGCCTAATCCGATAACAACACCAGGTCTTGAAGTATGTATATTAACAATAACATTTTTTGATGTTCTGTCAATTATGACTCTTGCTACACCTGAATTTTTTAATCTTCTTCTGATGTATAATCTTAATTTTTCATCTTCCTGAAGTTTGGGAGTGTAGCTTTTACTCTCGAACCAGTTCGATTCCCAGCCTCTGATGATTCCAACTCTCAAACCAACGGGATGTGTCTTCTGACCCACTTATTTTCTCCTCAAACTAATTCCTGGATTCTACGATTACTGTTAAATGACATGACCTTTTACGTATTCTGTATGCCCTTCCCATCGGTGCCGGCATAATTCTTTTAGCAGTAGGTCCTTGGTCAACATAGATTCTGCTAATAAATACGTTTTCGGGGGAAATCTTCTGATCATCGTTGTTATTTACCAGGTTTGAAACTGCTGATTTTACAACTTTGTACATGTCAGTTGAAGCATGCTTCTTATGAAATTTCAGGATCTCCATCGCTCTGAGAACAGGCAACCCTCTCACCAAATCAGCCAGAAGTCTCATCTTTCTGGGTGAAGAAGGTATATATCTGTAAACTGCTCTTGATTCTAAGCCCATATTCTTAATTACCTTATTTTGACTTTGACGCTTTTTCTGCTTTAGTACCGGGGTGCCCTCTGAATATTCTGGTTGGAGCAAATTCACCTAACTTGTGACCCACCATATTCTCAGTTACATATACCGGTATGAATTTGTTACCGTTGTGTACTGCAAAGGTCAATCCAACAAAATCCGGAGAAATGGTAGAAGCTCTCGACCATGTTTTAATCATTGTATTTTGTTTGGATTCTTTAACTTTCTGAATCTTGTTCAATAACTTTACACTGATAAAAGGACCTTTTTTTACTGACCTCGGCATAAGTTACTCTTCTACTTTCTGCGTTTAACTATATATTTATTAGATTCATTTTTCTTTTTACGGGTCTTCAGACCTTTAGCCTTTTGGCCCCAGGGTGATACAGGATGACCGCCGCCTGAAGTTTTTCCTTCACCGCCACCCATCGGGTGATCAACAGGGTTCATGGCAACACCTCTTACATGTGGTCTTCTGCCAAGCCATCTTGAACGGCCTGCTTTACCCAGGCTGAGATTTTCATGCTCGGGATTGCTGACAGCACCGTATGTGGCCATACATTCAACTCTTACCATTCTTACTTCACCTGAAGGAAGTTTGATCTGTGCCATCTTTCCTTCACGGGCAACAAGCTGAATGGATGCACCGGCGCTTCTTCCCAGCTGGCCGCCTTTGCCGGGCTTTATTTCAACGTTGTGAATGAAACTTCCGAGAGGAATCTCTTTTAACGGAAGTGCATTACCAACTTTAATTTCGGAACCTGCCCCTGAGGTGACTTTTTCTCCGACTTTCAGACCATCAGGTGACAATATATATCTCTTTTCTCCGTCAGCATAAGTAAGCATTGCTATTCTTGCCGATCTGTTAGGATCATATTCTATAGAGGTGACTTTTGCGGGAATACCGGTCTTATCTCTTTTGAAATCAATAATACGATATAATCTCTTGTGTCCGCCGCCTCTGAAACGGGCAGTTATTCTACCCTTATTGTTTCTTCCGCCTGATTTGCCGATGAAGACAACCAAGCTTTTTTCTGGGGATGATTTAGTAACATCATCAAAAGTATCAGATGTTCTGAATCTGGTTCCCGGTGTTATTGGTTTGAAACTTCTAATTCCCATTTATTACTCCGGAATCCTTTTCTTAAGCTTGCTCAAAAATTTCGATTTTTTCACCCTGCTTCAAAGTAACAATTGCTTTCTTGAACTTGGGTGTTTTTCCAGTGAATCTACCGCTTCTTCTAAACATTGTCTTGGCTTTGCCTTTGTATCTGATTGTATTTACAGATTCAACGTTTACGCCGTACTTCTTCTGAACTGCTTTGGCAATTTCAAATTTGTTTGTGTTGTAATCAACTACAAACCCGTACTTGTTTAAATCGGTAGAAAGATTGGTAACTTTCTCAGTAATAAGCGGTTTGATTAATACTATTTTCATTTTAACCGACTAAAGTTTTTTCTTTTTTTAATAACTTATTTATTGCTTCGGCAGCGCTTTTTTCAAGAACCAGAATCTGATTATTCAGCAGATCATAGGTTGAGGCGTTTGAAGCCTGAAGTACCCTGGCTTTCGGTAAATTTCTTGCCGATAAATAAACGTTAGATTTGTGATCGCCTGTTAATAGTAAAACCTTTTTACCATCAAGCTTAAGATTGCTGAGCAGTTCATTAAAGGTTTTAGTTTTAGCCTCGGTAAAATTGAGATCTTCAACCACCAGAATCTGTTCGTCTTTAACTTTGTATGAAAGGGCTGACCTTCTGGCTAAGGCATTAACTTTTTTGGGCAGATCCTGTCTGTAATCTCTCGGCTTAGGACCAAAGATCCTTCCGCCGCCAACCCAAAGGGGCGATCTTGTTGTACCGGCTCTTGCACCGCCTTTACCCTTCTGCTTCCACGGCTTTTTACCGCCGCCTCTTATTTCGCCTCTTTCCTTTGACTTGTGTGTACCCTGTCTCTGGTTGGCTAAAAAAGCTTTGACTGAAAGATAAATCACATGATCATTAGGCTCGATACCAAATATATCGTCTGCTAATTCCAATTTTTCGCCGGATGGAGCACCGTTAATTTTATAAACGTCAACTAACATTTTTTATTCCGGTTATTGTTTGATCAACTTAACTATTGAATTAACCGCACCGGGGATCGCTCCCTTTACCAGGATCAGATTTGTTTCAGGAAGTACCTGTACAACCTGTAAGTTGCGTACGGTTACGTTATCATGACCGGTTCTTCCGGCCATTCTCTGTCCTTTGAATACTCTTGACGGATATGATGAAGCGCCTACTGAACCCGGTGCTCTCAGACGGTCAGACTGACCGTGCGTTGTGCCTCCGACACCACCAAAGTTGTGTCTTACCATAACGCCCTGAAATCCTTTACCTTTGCTCTTACCGCTCACTTTTATCTTATCGCCTTCCTTGAATACTGAAACATCAAGAACCTGGCCTACTGAATATTCACCGGAAGCGGAAACTCTGAATTCTTTAAGAACTCTTACCGCTTTTGTATTTATTTTGTTAAAATAGCCCGATTCGGGTTTATTCAATTTCTTTGCTCTGTTTTCAGGCAGCTCTTCGAAACCTAACTGAACAGCTTGATAACCATTGTTTTCAAGAGTTCTTACGGCTGTCACAGGGCAAGGACCTGCCTGAATGACGGTGACCGGTATTCTTACACCATCCTTGGTGTACACAGCCGACATACCTAATTTTTTACCTATTAATCCGGACATTTAAAATCTCCAATTCGATTATAGCTTCAGCTCGATATCTACACCGGCAGGTATATCAAGCTTGCTTAATGATTCTATTGTTCTGGGATTAGAATTATGAATATCTATTACTCTTTTATGAGCTCTGATTTCAAATTGCTCGCGTGACTTTTTGTCAACATGCGGTGATCTCAAAACTGTAAAGATAGTTTTGTTAGTCGGGAGCGGAATCGGTCCCGATACAGTAGCACCCGTTGCCTTAACTGTCTTTATGATCTTCTCGGTTGACTTATCAATTAGAATATGATCGTATGATTTTAATTTAATTCTTATTATTCGGTTCGCCACGACTGACTTCCTCAATTTTAGATGGAAAAAGGGAGGATAGCCTCCCTTCTCCAGTGTAATTTTTGTTATTTACTATTCAAGTATCTTTGCAACAACACCGGCACCAACTGTTCTGCCGCCTTCACGGATAGCGAATCTTAATCCTTCTTCCATGGCGATATCAGTGATGAGGTCAACTGTTAATCTGACATTGTCACCGGGAAGAACCATTTCGGTTCCTTCAGGTAATGTACAGATACCGGTTACGTCTGTGGTTCTGAAATAGAACTGAGGTCTGTATCCGCCAAAGAATGCTGTATGACGTCCGCCTTCTTCCTTTGAAAGAATGTAAACTTCGCATTCGAATTTCTTATGAGGAGTGATTGATCCTGTTTTAGCAAGAACCATACCTCTTTCGATTTCTTTTTTGTCAACGCCTCTCATGAGAATACCTGCGTTATCACCTGCAATGGCTTTGTCAAGTTCTTTTCTGAACATTTCGATACCTGTAACAACAGTTTTCTTCTTCTGGCCTAAACCAATAAGTTCAACTTCTTTACCAATTTCGATTTCTCCTCTTTCAACTCTGCCTGTGGCAACTGTACCTCTTCCTGTAATTGAGAAGACGTCTTCAACAGGCATAAGGAACGGTTTATCAATTGCTCTTTCGGGAACGGGAACATATGCGTCAACAGCGTCCATTAAATCCCAGATGCACTGATATCTTGCATCATCTATCGGGGCATTGCTTGAGCCGGCTTCGAGAGCCTGCAGAGCAGAACCTTTAACTATCGGAATTTCATCTCCGGGGAATTCATACTGTGACAGAAGGTCTCTTAATTCCATCTCAACCAGTTCGATCAGTTCAGGATCGTCAACCATGTCAACTTTGTTCATGAATACAACAATTCTCGGAACACCTACCTGTCTGGCTAAAAGGATGTGTTCTCTGGTCTGGGGCATCGGGCCGTCAGTAGCGGCAACAACTAATATAGCACCGTCCATCTGAGCAGCACCAGTGATCATGTTCTTAACATAATCAGCGTGACCGGGGCAGTCTACGTGAGCATAGTGTCTGTTGGTAGTCTGATACTCTACGTGGGCGGTTGCTATTGTTATACC
>CAYPMQ010000184.1:0-7208 GCA_964411625.1 uncultured Ignavibacteriaceae bacterium | reverse complement strand
ATATTTGATATCAAGGCAGACCCGGCAAAACATGTAACTGAAAAACCGAATCGGGCAGGCTTCTATCTCAGCCTTGCATTTGTGCTTCTTGCGTCTGTTGCCTTATGGGCTTTTTATGCTTCAGCTTTTTACTCGGCAGTTTTCAGACAGATCACCAAGGTTGATGAGACCACCATTACGACTGCTCTTCTGTATGGTAATGCAATAGGAGATTCATTTAAGCAGGGTTTCCTCAGCGGAATAGTTACAGTATCCTTCCCGTTTATCGTATTCCTGTTCGGGTATAATATTCACCTGAATCGGGACAAAAAAGGGTGGCTTGCTTTTTTCATCATATTAACTTTTTTTCTTGATGCCCTCCTCGCTTATCATATCTCTAAAAGCATTCACGATGTTGTACAGTTAAATAAGCTGGAAGGTGAAACGGTTTTATACAGTATCTCTATGGCCATTTCCGATATGAATTTCTGGATGATAATTTTCCTCGGCTTTGTACCGACATTAATATGGGGTTTTGTTCTTGATAATTGTCTTGAAGCGTATAAAAACAAGGATGTTGTAAAGCTCGCCATAAAAAAGCGTGAGGATGAGATCAGGGCACTTGAGACCAGGATCGCTGAACTACAGGCTGAAATTGAAGGAATAAAGGCACAGATTAGTCTGAACAAGCAGAGTATTGCAGCAATTGATGCGGAATTTGAGAAGTTTTCATACAATGGTCATGAGCTTAGGAACAGACTCTCTTCATACAGCAAAGGATGGCTGCAGTACATGTCGCAGGGAGGTTATGATCAGGATGCAATAAAAGCGGTGTCAGATCTTGCGCATGAAACAATTTCCACTCACGGCGGTAACTGAGAGGGAATGTAATGTCAGAAGAAATTCAGGTCTGTTCAATTTGTGTGAGACCCCTGTATAAAAACGAAAATCCCGATTACTGCGAGCGCTGTCTTGAATTTTTTGAAAATCCCGAATTCAATCTCCTGCTTGATGAGGATTACCTGCCTCTCAGGTGGATCAGGGTTACGGGAGAAGTGAGCGATAAATACCTGATAATGACGGAAGACTATATAGTCAGTAAATATGTTCAAAAACCAACCATGAAAGTCTGATATGAAAAAGTTTACAAATTTTATGATGGCATTATTTCTGATTTCAATCTTTACCGGCTGCGGTTCCGATGATAAGGTGGGTACAATACCTGCCGGTGATCAGGGAGCCGAAGTAAGCGGTAAACATTATAATATTTCAATACTTATTGATCTTTCAGACAGAATTTCTCCTGTTCTCAATCCTGGACAGCGTTCCAAAGATATCAATCTGATCATGAATATTGTAAAGGAATTCAAAAAAAGACTGAATCTCAAGGGTACATTTGCGGTAAAAGATAAAATCAGGGTTATCTTCTATCCCCAGCCTAAAGGCTTCGATGTTAATGCCATAGCTGATAATCTGAATTTTGACTTTGAGCAGATACCGGTTGAGGCAAGGAAAAAGGTTTTTGCAACAATGGACAGTATTTATGAAGCGAGCCTGAATCTGTTATATGATAAAATTACAGAGAAAAAAAAATATGACGGTTCGGATCTGTTTAATTTCTTTAAGTCAAGGGCTAAGGATGACTGCGTTATGGATAACCTGACTTATGACAATGTGCTCGTGGTTCTTACCGACGGGTATCTCTACTGGAAGTCATTTATTCAGAATAAGGGTAACAGGTATTCTTATCTTCTTCCAACTGCGGATCATGTGGCACAATTCAGAAAAAACCCCGACTGGGAAAAGATGTTCTCTGAAGGAGATTATGGTCTGCTCCCCATAAACGTGAATCTGAAAAATCTGAGGGTGATTGCTGCTGAGTTTAATCCTGTTGAATCTGCACCTGAAGATTTTGATATAATGTCTGCTTACTGGTCAAGGTGGTTTGATGAGATGGGTATTGCAAAGACCTCGTATAAGATCCTGAAAAGTGATCTGAACACTACCACAAGGGTAGCGGTCACGAGATTTTTGTTCAACTGAGGGTCTGTAGTTTTTTCTTTCATTAATGTGTGTTTTACATGATGAGAAGGATTGATATCAACACGCCGCCGGCGCAGGAGATTGGGGCGGATGCCATAGCTAGTATTGTGTAACCTCTCCGAGGTTAAATGAAGCACAAACGTTACCGTCATCCCGAACAGCTGGAGTCGATACACTACATCACCGCAATCAATCAACTCTTTTATAAGCACCATCTCTAAAAAATGCACTCATGCCGATCCTTTCTTGCCGTTGGTTTTAACCGACGGCAACAGAGGCCAAGCAGGATCAATCTCGCACTCATTTTTACCAGCCGGAGGCCGGCGGTACAATCCACCACGCACGGATCAGGATCAGTCCGCCACGGCAGACAAGAGCAGCACTACAACGCGCCGCCGGCGCAGCGAAGGGAATTGAATGGCTACAAACGGGAAACCCCTGCAGGGTTTTGCCGGCAGACGTTTTTGCACCATATTCAGAAACGCAAGCATTGCGTATATAACATGCTATAAATGAACCACAAACTTTTAGTGTGGTGGTATGGATGAATGGATACAACCTCTAACCTCGAACATTGAACCTCGAACATTGAACTGTTTTCAAAATAAATGATCAGAATGGACTTTGTCTGAATGTCTTAAGCTATAAGGGTATGGCGATATGGTGGTATGGATGTATGGCAGCAACACCTAACCTCAAACAAAAAGATTATCTGCGTTCCATTCCGTTTATGCTGCCCAACATAGAACCGCGAACCACGCACAAAGAACGGAATTTCAGTAGTTCATCAGCTTTGTCCAGGCGAGGTCCAACTGCTCATTAAATGAGCCGAGGTCTTTCATGAGTTCAAATCCTGCAGTGCTTTTTCTATCGGGGAAGAGGAGTTTATTATTTCTGAGTGAATCAGGCAGGAAGTCTTTTGCCCCCGTATTGGGCATGGGGTACATCACGTGCTTAATATTTCTTGCCGTGATATCGGGACGGAGGAGGAAGTTGATAAATTTAAGGGCATTGGCACGGTTTGGAGCCGTTTTCGGAATGCAGATGTTATCCATGAAAAGATGCGTGCCTTCTTCGGGAAAGGAGAAGCCGAAATCGGGATTGCTCCGCATCAGTTTAAGGGCCGTGCCTACATCAGTATGAGCAAGATATGCTTCACGGCTTGCCATATACTCAGTGGTGACGGCGCTTTCATATTTGAAGAGGAGGGGTTTCTGCTGCTGAAGAAGCTGAAGTGCCTTTTCGAGCTCGGCCGGGTTTGTTGTGTTTGCATCATAGCCGAGGATTTTATACGCTGCCATGAAAACTTCCCTCATATCGTTAAGCAGCATCATCTTGCCTTTGTACTGAGGTTCCCAGAATATTTTCCAGCTTGTGACAGGCTCTTTCACAAACTTTTTATTATAGACTATTCCCATAAACCCGTAGGCGTAGGGTATGTAATAACTGCCCGAGGTATCATAAGCGAGGCGCTTGAATTCGGGTTCTATAAAGCTGTAATTTGGAATGAAAGTCGTATCGATCTGAGATATCAGTCCCTCATTTCTCATTATTTCGACCATATAATCCGACGGAAAAATCAGATCATAACCCGAGAACCCCATCTGTAGTTTTGCAAGCAGCTCCTCGTTATTACTGTAGTAATTTATGTTGATCTTAATTCCCGATTCGGATTCAAATTCCGAGAGGATTTTTTCATCGAGGTATTCTGTCCAGATAAAGATATTCAGCTCTTCTTTTGCGGAAAACTTTGACGATACCAGAAAAAGACCGAGAATAAAAACTATCGGGACGGTGCTTACAAAAACCACAAGTTTCTGAGATCTGATTTTAATTTTCTGAAAGAACCAGGCGAGTGCAATTGCTCCGAGGGTGAAAATAATGATAAGTGTTGAGACAGCGTTAATTTCGGGGGTGACCGCAAATTTGAGCATCGAGTAGATTTTGAGCGGAAGTGTTGTTGTGCCCGTGCCCGCTGTGAAAAAGGTAATCACAAAATCATCTATGCTGAGTGTGAAGACAAAAATTGCCGCAGAGAGTATTCCCGTGCTGATATTGGGAAGTACCACATTGAAAAATGAACTGATTCTGTTTGCACCGAGATCAAGCGATGCTTCCATCATGCGGAAATCAAATGAGCTGAGCCGTGCATAAATGATCAGTATGGCAAATGAAAGGCTGAAGGTGACGTGAGAGATAAGCACGGTAAAAAATCCCAGCGGAAAGCTTATCATCATGAAAAAACTCAGCAGGGAGATACCAAAAATGATCTCGGGCAGAACAACGGGAATATAGATAAGGCTCTGCAGGGCATTTTTATATCTGAAATTGAATCTTGCCAGGGCAAATGCTCCGAGCGTGCCAAGCACTGTAGAGATGAAGGTGTTACCGAGGGCTATGAGTATCGAGTTTTTGATACTGTTCCAGATGGAGCCGTCTGTAAAGATTTTCTCATACCATTTAAGACTGAATCCGCCCCATGATGTGACCTGAGATGACTCATTGAATGAATAGATTATAATGATAATCAGGGGGGATGTGAGAAACAGAATCGTGAAAAGCGTGATTGCCCTGACTGAGAGTCCTTTTGCCGGTTTATAGTTCATCAAAACTCCGAGAGCATATTGTTTTTGGTGTTTCCGAAGTAACGCAGGTAGAGGCTGACGGAAAAAACCACCATAAATATCAGGATCATCGAAAGGGCAGAACCGAACGGCCAGTTGCGTGCCTGAAGAAACTGCGATGTGATGAGATTGCCGAGCATGTAATTATTTACTCCGCCCAGAAACTCAGGGACAAGAAAGTTGCTGAGAGTGGGGATGAAAATAAAAACAATACCCGCCGCGAGGCCGGGAACAGACTGAGGAAGAATAATCCTGAAAAATGTCTGTGAGGGGGTTGCACCAAGATCAAGGGATGCTTCGATATATCTCTGATCGAGTTTATCAAGCGAGGCAAAAACCGGTAGTATGAAAAAAGGGAGATTGATGTACAAAAACCCCATGATGAGTGACCAGAGATTATTCAGCAGGGGAAGGGGTTTATCGGTCAGAGAAAGCCACATCAGAATCTGATTGAATACTCCGTTTTCACCGAAAATAGTAATGAATGAAAAAATTTTTATAAGGAAATTAAGCCAGAGCGGCAGTACTATGAGTATGAGAAAAAGGTATCTGACCTTCGATTTTGCGAACGCAATATAATAAGCAACAGGGTAACCGAGAAGTACTGTAAGAACCGTTGCAGCGGTTGTAATCAGAAATGACTTGATGAAAATGGTGAAATAGACGTCACGGAAAATGATTTTGTAGCTTTCCAGGGTGAATCCCGGTGTCACCCCTCCGTAAATCTCTTTGTAAGAGAAGGAGTAGATAACGATAAGAATCAGTGGAACAACGAGAAAAATCAGAAACCAGAAAAGGGGAGGAGCAAGGTATCCGAATAGTTCACGCCGGTTATTTCGGTGAGTCAATTATCCAGCCGTTTTCTTTCTCCCAGAATATATAGTAATCCTCTCCCGGTACGGGATTTACTTCATTATCACCCTGGTATTTGACCAGAACGTTAAATCCGGGTTTAATCTCAAGTTCAAATGCGCGTGCCTCACCCATGTATAAAACATGTTTCAGAGTTCCCGGAACGCTGTTTCTGCCATTTCCGGGCTTGTTTTCAGATATCCTCAGTGATTCAGGTCTGAGGCAGAAAAGCGGTTCTCTTTTCTGTTCAGTAATATTTTTATGAGAATAAAGTATTTCCCACTCATCAAAAAGCTTCAGATGGAAATGTCCGTTGACCCGTTTCTTATAGGAGACGGGGAGGAAATTCATTTTGCCGATAAAATCAGCCGCAAAGTGACTTGCCGGGGTCTTGTAGATTTCTTCCGGGGTACCAAGTTGTTCAATTTTTCCGTTGTTGAACAGTGCAATCCGGTCAGCCAGGGTCAGCGCCTCTGATTGGTTATGGGTGACATAAATAAATGTGATACCAAGCCTTTTCTGAAGGTCGGTAAGCTCAAGCAAGGTTTGTTCAGCGATTTTTTTATCGAGTGAGCTGAGCGGTTCATCAAGGAGGAGCATTTTGGGCTGATTCACCACAGCGCGAGCAAGAGCCACCCTTTGCTGCTGCCCGCCGCTGAGCTGAGAAGGGAGCCTGTTTTCAAGTCCGGAGAGACCGATGCTTTTAATGACCTTGGAAACCCTTTCGGAGATTTCGGAATCGGCTATCTTTTTTATTCTGAGACCGTACTCAATATTCTTTATTACATTAAGATGAGGGAAAAGGGCATAACTCTGAAATACAAGATTCAGATTTCTTTTATAGGGGGGTGTGCGGGTGATATCATCGCCGTCAAAGATAACACTCCCGCTGTCAGGGGTTTCAAAGCCGGCTATGATTCTTAAAAGTGTACTCTTTCCGCATCCTGAAGGTCCAAGGATGCAAAAAAACTCCCCCTGATTAATTTTAAGGTCGATACCGTCAAGAGCGGTGAATTTTCCGAATTGTTTTACAATACCATTAAGTTCAAGCATCTCGCTTAAGGGTTACCTCCGGGGGATTGCTAAGGGTGGATAAATTCTGAATTACAATAAATAATATAAAAAAACAGTAAAATAAATTAAAGTTAAATTTATTTGTTCGTTGTTCAGCCTGTCCGCCTGGGGTGGATTGTTTGTTGTTGGCTGTGCGTGTTTTGTCCTATTCTTCATGATTGTTTATTATACAACAGCCCGGATTGACTTACATAGCCCGGGTCTGTTTTGTGCTTTTTATACAGGCACTTAATGAAAACAGGAATTATGGCTGACTAAAAAGAATACTATATTTCAAAACAACTTATTGCAACTACCGTGAGCGGATTGTACTCTGCTGTATCGGAATTTCAATTTTCCGGCTCCCCCTCCCGATGCCTTCAGGGAACCGGCACCCGCATAGTGAGTTCCGGAGTGCTTAGTGACTGGTTGAAAAGGAAAATTATTAATTTTGGGCAGCCGGGAAAAGCATATGTTGTAAAAAAAGTATCAACAAATAAATCAGCATCAGGGAGAAAGAATTATGAGTAAAAATCCGTTTTAATCCACTCTGCCGGGGTGGAATACTCAAACTCAGTGTTTCAAAAATGCAAAAATGGCTGCTGCCAACCTGCAACGAGCAACCGGCAACGAACTTCCTTTCCCTAACTTCAGAGA
>CAYPMQ010000183.1:0-7211 GCA_964411625.1 uncultured Ignavibacteriaceae bacterium | reverse complement strand
ACCGGGTACATATTCTTCACGCTCCCAGTTCCAGTGAGAAGAGTTCATCACCTGTTCGTCTCTTTTATTGTGGCAGGTGATACACTCCCGGGTAACCTCCTGTGGTGTGTTAAATTTTTTATTTAGCTGAGGGAAATTAGAATGATCAGCCTTTGTTGAGTCTTTTTCCTTATATTTAGCAAGAAGAGCCTCCGTTCCTGAGGGGGTATTTTCTGTATTAAGAAGCAGGCTTCCGAGCATTATTATAATGCTGAATAATAATAATCCAATTAATACTTTTTTCATTGTTAATCCTGTAGAGCAATTATCAGTACATTTGTAGGATGCATCTTTTTGAATAAGGATTCAGAAAAAAGGAAAAAAAATCTTTTCGTCTAATAACATAATCGTATTCAAAATCATATCCAGCCCTATATTGACATTAATTTTTTTTTCTCCTATTTTACTAAATCTGCCAACTAAAAATATTAATAAAAACTTAAGGAGTACAAATGAATAGCTTTCTTCGTCTTTTCAATTTCCTTTCAATTCTTGCTATCCTCAGCATTGCAGTTTATGCAACGGGTGAGGACAGAGTAGTTAAAGTCAATAAAAATGCCGGTGAACCTGTAATTACCGAAGACGGCACATGGGTAATTCAGAATTCAGGCTTTGCTCAGGCTTCAAGAGGTATAAACCACATGGATGTTGTTGACGTTAACAATGTCTGGGCCCAGGCATACGACGGCGTTACAGTAACTAACTATATCGTTCAGTATACAAGAACTACTAACGGGGGCACCACTTGGACACCGATTTCAATCTCCGGTTATGCATCGGGATGGGGTTCTGCAATGATAGATGCGGTTTCAGCCACCACTGCATGGGTTGCGTTATTTAACACCACTTCAGGAGGCGGCCGTATCCTGAAAACCACTGATGGCGGTGCATCATGGACTCATCAGAATACTGCAACCTTCTCTGCTCCGGCAGGATTTCCCAATGTAGTTCATTTCTTTGACGAAAATAACGGATACTGCATGGGTGATCCGAACGGCGGTTATTTTGAAATTTATACAACAACCAACGGCGGTACAAACTGGACAAGAGTACCCTCTGGTAATATACCCGCTCCCTCTGCTGCAGATGAGTATGGTATCGTTGGATATTACTCTGCTGTAGGTAATACCACCTGGTTCACCACAAACAAAGGCAGAGTTTTCAAATCAACTGACAAAGGTCTTACATGGACTGTGGCTACCACTCCGGCAGGAAATAATCAGATAGATGTGAGATTCAGAGATGCAAACTACGGTATCGTAATGAATCCTTCAACAGGAATGACCTGGAAAACGACTGACGGCGGTGCTACCTGGGCACTCAACGTTGTATCTTCAGGATTCTTCTATTCTAATGATTACACATTTGTTCCGGGCACTTCAAATGCAATGGTTTCAACCGGAGCAGCATCGGGAGCATCCGGTGTGTCATACAGTCTCAACGGCGGTTCTGTCTGGACTGATTTTACAGGAACAGCAGGAACCCAGTATCTTGCAACGGGATTTGCAAACAACTTCACCGGTTGGGCAGGCGGTTTCAATACCAGCTCAACAGTGGGTGGCATGTATAAATTCACGGGAATTATTGATCCTACCGTACCGGTTGAATTCACCTCTTTCTCTGCTTACACTTCAGAAAACTCAGTAATTCTGAACTGGGCAACTGCAACAGAAACCAACAACTACGGATTCGAAATTCAGAGAAGCACTGATAATAAAAATTTTGTATCGTTAGGATTTGTTCACGGTAAAGGAACAACAACTGTTCCGCAGGCTTATACCTTCACCGATAGAACAGATATTAAGGCTAAAGTATATTACAGACTGAAACAGATTGACCTTGACGGTAAATTCAATTTCTCAAAAGTTATTGAAGTAGATGCAAATCTTCCTGCACAATTTTCTCTTAGCCAGAATTATCCTAACCCGTTCAACCCTTCAACTGCAATTAACTTCTCAGTTCCGCAGGTATCAGATGTAAATATCACTGTTTACAATGCTGCTGGTCAGGCGGTTGCAGTTATTGCAAACGGTGTTTATGAACCAGGGTTCCATCAGGTTACCTGGAATGCTGAAGGTATGACCTCAGGTGTGTATTTCTATACCATTAAGGCAGGCAGCTTCACACAGACCAGAAAATTAATGCTGATGAAATAATTTCATATCCTTTAAAATGAAAAAGCTGTCCCCGTGAAAACGGAGACAGCTTTTTTTTTTGACCGACCTTATTCAGAGAGCGTATCGTATGGGATCCTGAACACCTGCCTCTGCAAAACCTTTTTTCCTCAGCAGACAAGAATCACACTCTCCGCATGAAATACCATTTTCTCCCGGATCGTAACATGAATGAGTAATTGAATAATCTACCCCAAGACTTATTCCTGCCCTGATAATATCTGATTTGCTCATTTCCTGCAACGGTGTGTGAATTCTGAGTTTTGTGATTCCCTCAACGCCGTTTCTCGTGGCAAGATTTGCCATTGTTTCAAAAGCCGCAATATATTCAGTTCTGCAATCCGGATAACCGCTGTAATCAACAGCGTTGACACCAATGAATATATCTTCACAATTTAGTACCTCAGCCCATGCGAGCGCATAGGAAAGAAATATAGTATTTCTGGCAGGTACATAAGTAACAGGAATATCCTGTTTAATCTCTCTTACATCTTTATGCTTGGGAACTTCTATTTCTGAAGTAAGCGCTGAACCTCCCACAAGTCTGAGATCAATATTGATTGTAAGATGCTTTACTGCTCCGAAATATTCTGCCACTCTTTTTCCGGCTTCAAGCTCAATTCTGTGTCTCTGTCCGTAGTCGAAACTCAGAGCGTAAATATCATATCCCCTGCTTTTTGCTATTGCCATTACCGTGGTTGAATCAAGACCGCCGCTTGTAAGCACTATGCAATTTTTACTCATTTTTTTCCGTATTATATCTTAATGTTATAATTTAGTTGTTTGATTGAAAATATTTCAAAAGTCATAAAATGTCAGTTGTAAATATACGTGAATCCGATTTCAGAATTCTTATAGTTGATGATGTACAGGCTAATATCCAGGTAATAGGTAATATACTTCTGAATGAAAAGTTTAACATCACCTTTGCCAATAACGGTGAGGATGCCGTAAAAATTGCCGAAAAGGTACACCTCGATCTGATTCTGCTTGATGTTATGATGCCGGGTATTAATGGTTATGAAACTTGCAGAATACTGAAAAACTCAGAAAAGGCAAAAAATGTACCTGTAATCTTTATGACTGCACTTTCAGAAGTTACCGATAAACTTGAGGGTTTCAAAGCAGGAGCAGTCGATTACATCACGAAGCCATTTGAGGCGGAAGAGGTTCTGGCAAGGGTAAGAACCCAGCTTACAATAAACCGCCTCAGGCAGGACCTCGAACTCAGAGTTATGGAATTAGAAAAATCAAACAAGCTGATCAGAAGAATATTCGGAACATATCTTTCTGACGAAATAGTTAATTCAATTCTTGATTCACCCGAACTTATAACCCCAGGAGGTGAAAGCAGGGTTATCACAATTCTCTGCGCAGATCTCAGAGGATTTTCAGTGGTTTCAGATTCACTTGCTCCATCGGCAGTACTTGATATAATAAACAGATTTTTTGCTGCCATGACAGAGATTATACACAAATATAACGGAACGATAGATGAGCTGATGGGTGATGCCATTCTCGCACTTTTTGGTGCTCCCCTGCCATTTCAGGAGCATGCCGATTCAGCATTAAAATGTGCAATCGAGATGCAGTTAAAGATGAACGAAGTGAACAGATCACTTGAAGAGGCAGGGCTTCCGGTGCTCCGTGTTGGAATCGGTATTCACAGCGGAGAGGTTATAGTAGGTAATATCGGATCTGCAAGAAGAATGAAATACGGTGTTGTCGGGAGAAATGCCAATCTTGTTTTCAGGATTGAATCATATACTGTGGGCGGACAGATTCTTATATCGGAAGACACAAAAAAACTGCTGACTGCAGAACTGCTGACCGGAAACAGTTTCAGAGTAAATCCGAAAGGTGTTAAAAGTCCCGTAACATTATACGATGTTTATGGATTAAGCGGAGATTCCGATTTGAAGTTGGAACGGAATGTTGAGTCATATAAAATCCCGGGCAAACCTGCGATTGTAGATTTTATAATACTTGATGAAAAATCGGCTGATCAGAAACCGCTCAGAGCCGAAATAGTTAAATATTCAGATACAGGAATCATAATCAGTAATACCGAATCTGTAAAAAAGTTTGATAATCTAAAGTTACAGTTCAACTTTCAGGGTAAACATTGCGTCTATGATGTTTACGGCAAAGTTACCGATTGCTCGGCTGAAAACGGCATCAAAATAGTTTTCACTTCCGACAGCTCGGAAGTATTAAAGAAAATAGAATAAAAATGAAAACGAATAAAATATTAAGCACTATATTTTTCCTTTTTTTTCTGCTTATATCCTCCCTGCATGCACAGATAAACCAGGAGGATCTCCTTGAAAAGTTCAAGAAGATGTCGCTTGAAGAAATTCTGTCAGAAGAAGTATCAATTGCATCTCATGCTCCCACTCCTATCCGCGAAGCACCCGGGATAATCACCGTAATAAAACGAACCGACATTGAGAACTCGGGCGCACGTGATCTAAAGGATCTGCTGAATGTACTGGTGCCGGGTTTCAACTTTCTTCTTTCCGAATATGGTGCAGTTGGGGCAAGTGTCAGGGGTTTATGGGCTTATGAGGGCAAGCTGCTCCTTCTGATTGACGGTGTTGAGATGAATGAAGAGGGATACTCTTCGGTAATTTTCGGTAACCATTTTCTTCTTGATAATATTGAGAAAATTGAAATTATCAGAGGTCCGGGATCTGTAATGTACGGTGGCTATGCCGGGCTCGGCGTCATAAATATTATCACCAAGTCTTCTGAAAATATCAGGAATACTTATGCCGGTTTATTTTACGGCATGTATCCGAAGAGCTACTCTCTGAGAAATATTTTCTGGGGAATAGCCCGGAAATATGAGGAGCTAGATTTCAGTTTTACAGGATATCTTGGTGAGGGGGTGCTTGGCGAGGGTAATTACAGCCTTTATCTCAGTCCTGACAGCATTATAAATGCGAATTCTGCACGCACAGATCCTCTGAATCTTAATCTTAAAGTAAACTACAAGGATCTGAGCATAACGGGGATATATGACCGTTACAGGATGAACAGGGAGTTCCCCGTAACCTTTGAAAACTTTTCACTATCGGCCAGACAGAAATTTGATTTTACCGAACAGTTTTCAATGCTGTTGAGAATTAATTTTAATTATCAGGTACCCTGGAAACTCAAACATAAAGGCCAGCTGTTTACAGATGGCAGTATTATTGATACAGCCTTTACTAATAATAAAATATTCAGAAGATTCAATCCGTCAATTACACTAAATTACAATCTGAGCAGTAAACTTATTCTTACGGGAGGATTTGAAAAACGTTTCTCAAAAGTTACAGCCTCCCCTTTTACCGGGTTTTATGAGCTGCCTCTTCTGAATCCGGAAAAACCGGACCTCTCAACAGATATACTTTATGCTCAGGTTTTTGCCAACATAGAAAATGTAAACCTGACAGCCGGCGGCAGATATGAAAATTCAGATCAGTTTGGAGAGTCGTTTGTACCGAGAATAGCAATAACAAAGCTTTTAGGTGATTTCAATCTGAAATTAATGTTTTCACAATCTTACAGAACCCCAAGCGGCAGGTATTACAGTACGAAGCTGAAACCCGAGCGGGGTTTCAATTATGAATTTGAGGCGGGGTATCAGTTTGGTTCAAGTTCTTTTTTAACCCTCAATTTCTTCAACTTTTTTTACCGGAATATGATTGTGATCAAGCGCGATTCACTTCTGCAGGAATCAAGTTATGTGAACTCTGAAAAAATTGGCACAAGAGGAATTGAGATTGAATACCGAAGAGAATCCAAACGTCTTGATATACGTTTTAATCTCGGATTTTACGATATCTATGAAAATCCAGGACAGCTTTTTGCGGTTCCTGAAGAATCAGGTATGACCCTTGGCAATCCCAGATATAAGGTAAACCTGCTGATTTACTATAGACCCTTTACGGATATTACAATTTCTCCTTCCATTTCTTACCTGGGGAAGAGGTATGGATATGTTTCGGGGATAGTTGACATAAATGATCCTTATTCAGTCAAAGAGAATATTCTGAAATCATTTAATGCGGATTTTACACTGAATCTTTCTGTAAATGTTGAAAACTTTTTAACTGAGGGACTTAATCTTACCTGCGGAATAAGAAACGTTCTGAACAGTGATACTTACTTCATACAGGCATTCCCGGGCTACGTTGCACCTCTGCCTGCAGAATCATTTAATGCATTTCTGAGGCTTAATTATGAATGGTTCTGGGAATAAAGGAATATACATGATCAGAGCCGAAATCATCTTAATATACCTCTTATTTCTGAACGGCAATACTTTTTGCCAGAGCAGTTCATACCTTAAGCCTGAACTCCAGGTGATACTGTTCCAGAAGATATTCAAATACATGAACTCGGTTGACGAAACAAAGAAACTTAGAATACTGGTAGTATTTCAAAATAGATCTTCAGGTGTTAAAGAAACCGTGAATGCATTTAAAAGTGAAGGCTTCACAGTAAATTCAACAGACAAATCAGAATTTGAATCTGTTATTACAAACTATGATCTTGTTTATCTTATGCCTGATGTAAGCCTGGGAAATAAAAGAGATATACCCGGAAAGTATAAAATATTGACAATCACGGGTGATCCGTATCTGGTGGCGGCAGTAGATGCAGCGGTCGGGGTGGGTATTGAAAACAGTAAACCTGCTATTTATCTTAATCTCTCAACCATTAAGTCACAATCACATGAAGTGACCACCGACTTAATTAACCTCGCAAAAATTTACAAGTGATCAGTCATGAAAATTAAAACAGACAGTGAACATAAATCCGTTTCAAAATTCCGGAGCGTTTATTTTAAGCTTTCGATACTGATTGCTTTACTTACTACTATTATCTCAATCCTCATTATCATCGGCGTGCAGGCAATCTTCGCGAGAAACGGAATTGAACAGGAGGCAAAAAATCTGCATAATCTTGCTCGTGCCGCCAGTCTGAGTATAAGGGCAGCAATGGATT
>CAYPMQ010000182.1:0-7262 GCA_964411625.1 uncultured Ignavibacteriaceae bacterium | reverse complement strand
CTCCTTTCAGAGTTTTTTCTTTTTACTTTTGTCAATATATATCAGGACAAGACACCTTGAACAAAAATACTAGTCCCCTTGATTTTTCCGGGTTTGCTGGGAACGCCTAAAAACAATTATATGTTACAATTTTAACAGCGGTAAATATCAATCTGAATCTTGACTTTTTTGTAAAGATTGATTAGTTTTAAGCATTAAATTTTAGAAATTAAGAGGTATCGATGAGCACTACCGAGATTACCGAAATTGAACAGCTTGCCAATCAGGAGTACAAGTACGGTTTTGTCACCGAAATAGAAACTGATACACTCCCCAAAGGTTTGAGCGAAGATGTTATCAAAGCAATTTCGGACAAGAAGGAAGAACCGGAGTGGATGCTTGAGTGGAGGCTCAAGGCATACAGGTCATGGCAGAAGCTGGCTGAGCCGAGGTGGCCTAATGTAAAGTATAACGAAATTGATTATCAGGATATTTCATATTATTCTGCACCGAAGAAGAAAATAAACAGCCTTGATGAAGTTGATCCGGAGTTGCTGAGGGCATTTGAAAAGCTTGGAATTCCGCTTGAGGAGCAGAAAGCTCTGGCAGGAGTTGCAGTTGACGCCGTGTTTGATTCTGTTTCTGTCGCCACAACTTTTAAGGAGAAGCTTTCGGAGCTGGGAATCATATTCTGCAGCATGTCTGAGGCAATAAAGGAGCATCCCGAGCTGGTTCAAAAGTATCTCGGATCTGTTGTTCCGCAGAGCGATAATTATTTCTCGGCGCTCAACTCGGCAGTGTTCAGTGATGGTTCGTTTGTGTATGTTCCGAAAGGCGTAAGATGTCCGATGGAGCTTTCGACCTATTTCAGAATCAACGCAAAAGATACGGGACAGTTTGAGAGAACTCTTATTGTTGCCGATGAAGGCGCTTATGTGAGCTATCTTGAGGGATGTACTGCTCCCATGCGAGATGAAAATCAGCTTCATGCCGCTGTGGTTGAACTGGTTGCCATGGAGAATGCGACTATTAAGTATTCCACAATTCAGAACTGGTACGCAGGCGATAAAGACGGCAAGGGAGGTATCTACAATTTTGTTACAAAGCGCGGTATCTGCAAGGGTGCAAACTCGAAGATTTCATGGACACAGGTTGAAACAGGCAGTGCGGTAACATGGAAATATCCGAGCTGCATACTCCAGGGTGATAACTCAATAGGAGAGTTTTACTCGGTGGCGGTAACCAATAATCATCAGCAGGCCGATACGGGAACAAAGATGATTCACCTCGGCAAAAACACGAGATCAACCATAGTATCAAAAGGTATTTCTGCGGGCGTGAGCAATAATACTTACAGAGGTCTCGTTAAGATTGGCCGCAAAGCTGAAAATGCAAGAAATCACTCACAGTGCGATTCGCTGCTAATCGGCGATAAATGCGGTGCACATACTTTCCCATATCTGGAAGTTGATAACCCAAGCGCAAAACTGGAGCATGAAGCCACGACCTCAAAGATCGGCGAAGATCAGATATTTTATCTGAATCAGAGAGGTCTTTCAACAGAGGATGCCGTGAGCATGATTGTTAACGGTTACTGCAAGGAAGTATTCAAGGAGCTCCCGATGGAGTTTGCGGTTGAAGCAACCAAATTATTAAGCTTAAGCCTTGAAGGCAGTGTAGGATAACAGTAATTTAACCACTGAAGGAATTTGATTTAAAATGTTAGAGATTAAGAATTTAAGAGCTGCTATAGACGGCAAAGAGATATTACAGGGCATTAACCTTACAATCAAAAAAGGTGAAACCCACGCAATTATGGGTCCCAACGGTTCAGGAAAAAGCACACTCGCAAACGTGCTTGCAGGAAGGGAAGAGTATGAAGTGCTTGAAGGTGAAGTTCTTCTTAATGGCAAAAACCTTCTTGAGATGGCTCCCGAAGACAGGGCAAGAGAGGGAGTGTTCCTGGCGTTCCAGTATCCCGTTGAGATTCCCGGTGTTTCAAACACAAACCTTCTCAAAAACGCACTGAACGAGATCAGAAAATACAAAGGCGAGGAGCCGCTTGATTCTATGGATTTTCTCAATCTGATCAAGTCCAAGATGAAGCTTGTGAACATGCCCCAGGATCTCCTCAGCAGATCAGTCAACGAGGGGTTCTCAGGCGGCGAAAAGAAACGAAATGAAATTTTCCAGATGGCAGTGCTTGATCCCATGCTCGGAATTCTTGACGAAACCGATTCAGGCCTTGATATTGATGCGCTTAAAATTGTTGCCAACGGTGTAAACGCATTAAGATCACCCGAAAAGTCATTTATCGTTGTAACTCACTATCAGAGACTTCTTGATTACATTGTTCCTGATTTTGTACATGTTCTTTACAAAGGCAGAATCATCAAATCGGGTGATAAGAACCTTGCTTTCTACCTTGAAGAAAAAGGTTATGACTGGGTTAAAGAGCACACTGATGAATTCATGGCTGTTTAAGGATCAGGAGAATTAAATAGTTATGGAAAAAACAATGCAATTCAAAGATCATTTCTCTAAGGTGTTTACCGAGTTTGAGAACAGTCTTAACGGAGAAAGCAAACTTCCCGTGCATCAGCTCAGGAAAGAAGCGCTTGAAAGTTTTAATCAGGCATCTTTCCCAACAGTTAAAGATGAGGAATGGAAGTACACTAACGTAAGTGTGCTTACTGATCTTAATTTTGAGCTGGCAGTATCTGCAGACGAACCCTTACTGAAAACGGTTCTCGAAAAAAACAAATACTCTGACGAAAATTTCTGCCACCTGGTGTTTTTTAACGGAATATTTCAGGAGCAGTTTTCTGATATCATTGATAAGCCGGGCATCTTTGCGGGAAACCTGAAAGCGGGTCTCAAAAAATATCCCGAAGCCGCTGCTAAATACCTCGGTAAATATGCCGCACATAAAGACGGTATTTTCACGGCGCTTAACACTGCCCTTATGAGTGACGGCGCTTTTATTTATCTTCAGGATGGCAAAGTCATTGAGAAGAACATTCAGATTATCTATGTCAGCGGTACAGATAAGCCCGTTACAATCAACCCGAGAAATCTTTATATAATCGGGAAAAATGCTCAGGTAAAGGTTGTGGAAGTTTACGCAGGTCTTGAGGGATCGGTTTATTTCACAAACAAGGTAACCGAAAGCATTGTTGATGCCGATGGTTATCTTGAGCAGATTATTATTCAGGACGAGAGCACTTCTGCATATCACATTTCCACCACCGAAGTTGATATTGAAAAGCAGTCGGTTTTTAGAAACTACAACATCTGCTTTGGCGGCGCCATTTCAAGAAACGATATTAACGGCAGGTTCAATGACCAGTACGGAGAGCTTACTTTCAACGGTCTGTTCATAGGGCACGGAAAGCAGTTAATTGATAATCACACTCTGATTGATCATGCAATGCCGAACTGCCGGAGTCACGAGCTCTATAAAGGGGTTCTGGGCGATATGTCAAGAGGTGTGTTCAACGGAAAGATATATGTCCGCAAGGATGCGCAGAAGACGAATGCTTTCCAGGAGAACAAGACTATTCTGCTCAGCAGCGATGCTCATATAGATGCCAAACCGCAGCTCGAGATTTTTGCCGATGACGTAAAATGTACGCATGGCGCAACGATTGGTCAGCTTGAGGAATCACAGATTTATTATTTGAGATCAAGAGGAATAGGTCCCGAGCTTGCCAGAGCCATGCTTATTAATGCTTTTGCAGACGATGCAGTTCAGCACATCACAATCAGCGAGGTGCTTGAATCTGTGGGGTCAATGATAGCAGAGAAACTTGGTTAAAACTTTAAGAGGGGAGTGTTAAACATTTCCCCCTTTATTCAAATTACAGAAAAGACAGATTCAGATGGAATCAGCAGTACTTACATTAAATAATACAACCGCAGCGCCTGATTTTGCAAAAATAAGAGGCGATTTTCCCACCCTTGACCAGATAGTTAAGGGCAGACCTCTCGTCTATCTTGACAGTGCGGCAACCACCCATAAACCCGTTCAGGTTATCGAAAAGATTGAACGTTATTACAGGCTTCAGAATTCGAATATCCACAGGGGAGTGCACTACCTTAGTCAGCTTGCCACTGAAGAATATGAAAATGCCAGAGTAAAAATTAAAGATTTTATTAATGCGGAATCTGAAAAGGAAATAGTATTTGTAAGAGGTACCACCGAGGCGGTAAATCTTGTTGCTTCTTCTTATGGTGACAAGTTCATTAAAGAAGGGGATGAAATTATCATATCGCACATGGAGCATCATTCAAACATAGTTCCATGGCAGCTTTTATGTGAACGCAGGGGGGCGGTTCTGAAGGTTATCCCAATTAATGACCGCGGCGAGCTTATCATGGAAGAGTATAAAAAACTCCTGAATGAGAAGACGAAAATGGTTTCGGTGGTTCATTCATCAAACACACTCGGCACTGAAAATCCCGTTAAAGAGATTATTGCAGAAGCTCATAAGTACAACGCACGTGTACTGATTGACGGTGCACAGGCGGTTCAGCATTTTGAGGTTGACGTACGTGATATTGATGCAGATTTTTACGCATTTTCGGGACATAAGCTTTATGGCCCCACGGGTATAGGGGTATTATACGGCAAAAGAGAGTTGCTTGAAAAAATGCCTCCTTATCAGGGCGGGGGTGATATGATTTCCTATGTCTCGTTTGAAAAAACAACTTACAATGAAGTGCCGTACAAGTTTGAGGCGGGCACACCGCACATTGCCGGGGTAATCGGTCTCGGGTATGCGGTTGATTATGTAAAAAGTATAGGTCACGGGGCAATTAAAAAACATGAAGCGGAACTGCTTGATTATGCCAATAAAAAGCTACTCGGAATTGAGGGCCTCACGCCGATAGGTACAGCCGCAAAAAAGAGCAGCGTTTTTTCATTTGTGCTTGGAAATATTCATCCTCATGATATCGGTACCATTCTCGATGCTGAAGGGGTTGCGGTCAGAACGGGTCATCTCTGCACACAGCCGCTGATGAGAAGATTCAACGTTCCGGCAGTTGCAAGGGCATCTTTCGGGATTTACAACAATAAGGAAGATATTGATATCCTGGCAGATGCAATTCTTAAAGTATTTAAGGTGTTCGGATAATGAATTCAGAATTAAATGAACTTTACCAGCAGGTGATTTTAGATCATAACAAAAACCCGAGAAATTTCAGAAAAATAGAAGTGCCCACTCACCACTCGGAGGGGTTGAATCCTCTCTGTGGTGATCATCTGCATATTTACCTTATCATTGAAAATGATAAAGTCGTTGATATCGCCTTTCAGGGCAACGGCTGTGCCATATCGAAATCAAGCGCTTCAATAATGACCGAGGTACTCAAAGGTAAAACCGTTAAGGAAGCAGAGGAGAAATTTAAGGAGTTCCACGATCTGATAACGGGCCATATTACCGATGAAGATCAGATTGAGGCAATGGGAAAACTTGCAGTCTTCAAAGGCATTTCAGAGTTTCCCGTAAGAGTGAAATGCGCATCGCTCGCATGGCATACAATGAATGCGGCGGTTCATCAAAAAGACACTGTTTCCACGGAATAAATTATGTCAGACATAAATTTTCAGGAATTACAGGAAAAAGTAGTTTCGACAATCAAAACCTGTTATGATCCAGAAATTCCCGTGGATATATGGGAACTGGGACTCATATATGAACTAAAATTTGACCGCGAGGCCAATCTGGTTGTTCTTATGACTCTTACCTCACCCATGTGTCCGGCAGCAGGGTCATTACCGGGCGAAGTTGAGGCAAAACTCAAGAACCTCCCCGGGCTGAAAAGCGTCAAAATAGAGCTCGTGTGGGATCCGCCATGGGATAAGGATATGATGAGCGAAATAGCAAAACTTGAATTAGGATTTTTATAAACCAATAATGTTATTAATAAAAAGGTTAAAAGATATGTTTAACTTAAAGCGCCCCCCGATGTATGATGAGGTGGCAGTTCAGCCGATGAGAGACGAACTTCTTGGAGTCGGTTTTGAGGAGCTCAGAACCCCTGAGGCAGTTGAAGCAGCATTAAATGTAAATGATGACAAGACAGTTCTTGTTGTGATCAATTCTGTTTGCGGATGCGCAGCTGGATCAGCAAGACCGGGTGTCTCAATGGCATTGCAGAATGATATCATCCCCGACCGTATAACTACAGTTTTTGCAGGTCAGGACAGGGATGCTGTTGATCATGTAAGAAGTTTTATTAAAGATTTTCCCCCTTCATCACCGAGCATGGCTTTATTTAAGAACGGTGAGCTTCTTTATTTCATGCCCAGATTTGATATTGAGGGCAGAAGCGCAGAGCAGATTGCTGACCGGCTTGCAAAAGTGTTTAACAAAGTCTGCAGCAGAAAAGGACCATCCGTACCTGCAGAGCATTTTGAGAGTGTAAAAAGAGCCCGTATGTGCGGCTCGAAGATACCCCTTTATCAGGGTTAATTCCGCAGTATTTAAAAAGTAACCCGGGGCCGGGGTATTAAACTCCCCGGCACGGAATATATATATCACTACGCAGAATGATAATACGCAGATCAGATAAAAGATACAGAGACAGATGAAGTTCAGCTCCCAGGAAGAATACGGATTAAGATGCCTGATCAGAATTGCAAAGTCTGAAAGTGAAAACGGACTTACAATTCCCGAGATCAGTGCCCTTGAAGGACTCTCGCAGGCTAATACCGCCAAGATTCTAAGAATTCTGAGGCTGGGGGGTTTCATCGGGAGTGAACGAGGCCAGCTCGGAGGGTATAAACTGAAAATGAAACCCGAAGAAATAAGAATCAGCCAAGTTCTGAATCAGCTAGGCGGTAAACTTTTCGATAATTCTTTCTGCACTGATTACTCCGGCAATGATAATATCTGCACACATGACATTAATTGTTCGGTAAGATCACTGTGGAGAATGATCCAGAATGTTATAGACAGCGTGCTGAGCAGAACCACATTAAAAGACCTGACCCAGAGTGAAAATCACGTCACTGATTACCTTCAAAACCTTTCAGAAGAGGCAATTGCCGCTTTTTCAAAGCTGAAAACAGACACCCTCAGTTTCAGTCATGAGCTTAAAACGCGTTTAAATAATTAAAACGCAATGTGAAAAAATCAGCCCCGCCGTTCATTCTTTTTTAATTTTCAACTCTCGGAAATTATTATTATTTTGAAATTCAATTTAACCCGTATTAACTTAAAAGGAAGGGTTCCCATTATGGAAAATATCGCCTATGAGATTCTCGAGAGAGAAGA
>CAYPMQ010000181.1:0-7276 GCA_964411625.1 uncultured Ignavibacteriaceae bacterium | reverse complement strand
GTATAATCTCGGATATATTGAGCATGAAAATTACTTTGAGCGATTTGAAGTAAATAATCCCGGCTTTTACCTCGGAGGAAACTACCGCGGCGGCATAAGTGTGGGTGATTGTGTTAAAAATTCAAAACCGCTGGCTGAAAAAATTATGGCTTAAACTGATTCCGTCGATTTTTCAGAATGCCACTGTTGCAGAATAAAACACAAAATCCCGAAGATCAATGAATAATTCAGGCTCATCAAAAGTTCCCAAGAGGGGAAACTAACCTTCTCCCGGGTGCGTATCAATAAATAATTCCATGCTATTCACCCCTCTTAAACTGATAATTCAGATTAAAATCTCAGGATCTTTTATGTCAGTAACTGCCGGATGAATTAATAAGATCAATTATTTTAATTATGGATTGAGCTCGAGCAGAAGTAAATTAATTATAGAAACCAAATTTCACAAAACCCTTCCCTTATCAAAACCTTTATCCATTTCGTATGTAATATTTCTGTTAAGCTTAGTAATTCTTCACTTAACCTGTAATATTTACTTGCAGAGAATTAAACATTATAATATCTTAAATTGAATTTAAATGTAAGATAATTCATAGTCCGGAGATTAAATTATTAATTTAACCAGCAACTCATTTAACACGAATAACAGACTCATAAATAAAATTGGATTTCAGAGAATAAGTATGTTGCTGAATTAATCGGAACCCGGCGGCTGGTTTTAAGGTGATGGGGAAGTGCAGTTTTGGCTGCAGCATTTCCTGAGTTAGCAATAGGATTTACCGGTGTTGCATTAACTTTTGGATTTAAAGTGATAACCATGGTTTATGCAATTTTGCATATATCAGGCTGTCATCTGAATCCGCCGGTTTCTATAGTACCCCGGATAGGCGGTGGGTTTAATCAGAAAGAGATTCTTCCTTATATCGCTGCTCATGTATTGGGAGGAATTGCAGGTGCCGGTATATTATTTGTAATTGCTTGAGTCAAAGCAGGTTTTGAAGCAGGCGGGTTTGCTGCTAACGGATTTGGTGAACATTCTCCCGGCGGTTATAATATGGTTTCTGTACTGGTTACCGAAATTGTTATAGCTTTTGTATTCCTTATAGTAATCCTGGGGGCAACCCATTCAAAAGCACCATAAGAATTTGCAGGTCTGGCATTAACACTAATTATTTTAATCAGTATTCCTGTAACTAACACCTCTGGTAATCCAGCAAGAAGCACCGGTCAGGCAATTTTTGCAGGTGGAGGGGCTCCTGAGCAATTATGGCTGTTCTGGATTGCTCCAAGCGATGATTATCGCAAAGAGTTTATTTTTATTAATAGCCCACTAGTCTTGAGCAATTATGGCTGTTCTGGATTGCTCCAAACATTGGTGCAGTACCGGCCGGAATAGTATATAAAATTATCTCTCCTGAAGAAGAATAAGTTCAGTCACCAATATTTGAATACCGCAGGGCCTCTGATTTGTGTTTACCGGATCAGTTTTTTGATTATTAAATATTTTTACTCAGAGCCGCATTTATATAACCGCCCTGATAATATTTTACTGTTATCAGTTAAAAATTAAACTTAAAATTAAACCCTAAACAATATACTGCCTGCCGATTTATTTGCATCCTGAAATCATTTTCATCTTATTCCTGAACATACCACTGAAAATAGTTAATGCTGCCGGTATAGTTGTTTACCTTAGTGATGGATGTTAATTAATCCGGATTATGCAGATGAGTATTCAGTCAGAACCGGTATGATGCAAAAACAAATTCCGCCGGGATAGGTTTCTTTTCAGTAAAATATTTCAAACTCACTATCTCACTGAAATAAAGCGTTGTTCAGCCACTAAACACATAAGTAATGAAAACCTTCTAATAAATCAGACTCTTATAAAAGTGAATCTGAAAGCGATTCGTCACAGTTTTGTTTGACTTCAATTTTATTATTAGTTATTTTAACATTGTAATAATAAAACCTGAAGAAAAACCTATGGAAACTACATATTTCGCTCCCGCCGAAAGAACAATTCCCGAGGTTCTCATCGAACAGATGAAGTCAGTGGATGATGCCGGTTCGGTAATCTCCATACTTGATGCCGTGCCTTATGATGTTCTAATCCTTAACAAAGAAAGAGAAATAGTCTGGGCAAATAAAACCCTCACAAAGCACTTGGGAATTGAAAATGACTTTTTTAAGAGGGGGGTTCGTCCCGGGGAACTGTTTAATTGTATTCACATGAACGAAAATTCAGCCGGCTGCGGAACAACCGAGCACTGCAGAACCTGTGGTGCAGTACTTACCATTCTTGAGGCTCAGACAGGCAAAGAGGCTGTTAATGAGTGCCGGATGACACAAAAAGAAACTCTTAATGCCCTCGACCTCAGAGTTTCGGGATCTCCCTTCAGACATAACGACGAAGATTTTGTGATTTTCACCATCACAGATATCAGCAGTGAAAAAAGAAAAGAAGCCCTCGAAAGAATTTTCTTTCATGATATACTTAACACTGCAGGCGGAATTCTGGGCTTTGCTTCGCTTATACAGATATCGGAAAATGATGAACTTAAAGAGTTTACTCAGCAGATAGACAGGCTATCCAGAAGGCTTATTGATGAGATAAAAGCTCAGCGTCTGTTATCATATGCCGAAAGAGGTGACTATGAGATATCAAAGACCAATTTTGATATTATTGATCTCGTAAATGAGATAGCCTCCGGTTACCGCCAGATCCCGATTGGTTCAGATAAAATAATAGAAAACCATTGTCAGATACGTGAACTTCAAATATTCAGTGATAAGACTCTGATAGAGCGTGTTTTCACTAATATGATCAAAAATGCCCTTGAGGCTTCAGATTCCGGGCAGACTATCAAATATACTGTTAAAGCTGATGGGCCAAATATCGTTCTCTCGGTAAACAACCCAAGAGTAATGCCAAAACATGTGCAACTCCAGGTATTTAAAAGATCTTTTTCCACCAAGGGAAGAGGAAGAGGTCTGGGTACGTTCAGCATAAAACTTCTTACCGAGAGATATCTGGGAGGAGAAGTCTGGTTCACGACTGATTTGACAAACGGTACAACTTTCTTCGCCAAAATACCCGTGACTTAAAATAATTACTTGACTTTAGTTTAACAAATAACTATTTTTTGAAAGTTTGAAATATTTGAAAAGATACAAATGTCAGACGTTCAAAACAGACTTAAAAACGAAATGATCCAGCGGTTCGGAGAAGCTTATAAAGCATTCGGGCTGAACAAGCTGATGGGTCATATAGTTGCCCTGCTCATATTTTCTCCCACTCCTCTTTCACTTGACGAAATCTGCGAACATCTGGGAAGGAGCAAGGGCCCCGTGAGTCAGATAGTAAGAAGACTTAAGGATAAAAAACTCATCAGAAAAGTTTGGCAGCCTGAAAACAACAGAAAAGACTTTTATGAAATAGAGCCTGAAATATTTGAACATGCATTCCTTAACAACCTTTCACTGATTAAAAACAACACAAAAATAGCCCTCAATCTAAAAGATATTGCCTCCCAGGATAATGGGGAGGGAAACGGAACAATTAAAGTACGACTTGATGAGATGCTTGAGTTTTACATTCTGATGGAGAAGCATTATAATAACTTTTTAGAAGAATGGAAAATTAAAAGGGCTGAATTAACTGAGGTTTAACACTTAATTTTTTTATTTTTATCGTTTGAAAATTATCAAACGATAAAAAAGAGAGGAAAGAAATGAAAAGACTTGAAAATAAAATTGCAGTTATAACAGGCGGAAGCGGCGGCATAGGAAAATCCGCAGTGATAAAATTCCTTCTGGAGGGCGCAACTGTAATAAACTGGGACCTCGATGAGGAAAGAGGCAAGAAATTATCATCAGAGCTCGGGGATAAACTTGTCTTCATGAAGGTTAACGTAACCGATTTTGCAGAGGTTGAATCTGCTGCAGCTTCGATAAAGGAAAAATTCGGTAAAATTGATATTCTTGTTAATAACGCAGGAATCACTAAAGATGCCACGCTCATGAAAATGACTCTTGAACAGTGGCAGCAGGTTATCAATGTAAATCTTACCGGGGTATTTAACTGTACAAAAGTCATTGCAGCTTATATGATTGAATCCGGATATGGGAAAATTGTAAATACTTCATCTGTTGTGGGCATTTACGGAAACTTCGGGCAGACAAATTATGTGGCGACAAAAAGCGGAATTATAGGAATGACCAAGGTCTGGGCCCGTGAACTCGGAAGAAAGGGAATCACCGTTAATGCCGTTGCTCCGGGATTCATTGCAACAGAGATGATTGATTCTGTTCCTGAAAAAGTTATAAACATGCTTAAGGAAAAAACTCCGTTAGGAAGACTTGGCAACCCTGAAGATATAGCAAATGCCTATCTTTTTCTTTCATGCGATGAATCAGCCTACGTTAATGGTATTACCCTTAGCGTGGATGGCGGACTTGTAATGTAAGAGGGGATGATGAACGTATATATTAAAGGAAGCGGCTCACACGCACCCGAAAAAGTTGTTCCGAACAGTTATTTTAATGAAATTCTGGGGGAAGATGTTGATACTTGGCTCCGGGAGAACCTTACAATAGAAGAGCGCAGATGGTGTTCTGATGATGAATCTGTTGCCGATCTCTGTGTTGAAGCGGCAAAGAAGGCGATGGAGAACTCGGGTGTAACGCCCGCTGAGATTGATTTGCTGATCATTGCCACTGACACACCGGAGTATATATCTCCTTCAACGGCGTCGGTGGTTCAGGACAGACTCGGAGCAGTAAACGCAGGTACATTTGATATAAATACTGCATGCGCAGGATTTGTAACGGGTATAACTACAGCAGCCATGTTTCTTAAAGGTGATGATAACCTGAACAATGTGCTCGTTATCGGGGCGTATGCAATGAGCAAGTTTCTGGATCTTCAAGATAAAAAAACGGTGACACTCTTTGCTGACGGGGCCGGTGCAGTAGTTATGGGTAAAACGGACGATAACAGCAGAGGTTATCACTTTTCACGGCTCAGATCGGACGGACAATACAACGGGTGGATGGGCATTTATGCAGGAGCAACCCACAGACCTGTAACCACTGAGGTTGTGGAAAATAAGGATCACCTGCTGAAGTTTGTTAAAAAATTTCCAAAAGAATTGAATCCTCAGGTCTGGTCAGAAATGATAACCGAAGGTATGAACAAAACAGGCTGGACTGCTGATAAAGTTGATCATTTTCTGTTTACGCAGATCAACATAAATTCAATATGGGCAACGCTGGATATCCTGGGTGCCGAGAGAAAAAAAGGTCATACCATAATGTCGAAATACGGTTACACAGGATCAGCCTGCATACCGATGGCGCTTGATGACCTGAATCAGAAAGGACTGCTTAAGCGCGGAGATAAAATCGTGTTTATGGGCTCCGGCGGTGGTCTCGCTTTTGCAACTGCATTTTTTGAGTGGTAAGATATGAATTCAGGTGCATCATCCGATCTCGTTTTTCTGATGTGGATTATAATATCCATCTATGCTGCCGTCACAGTGTTCATTTCTGTACGGGGCGCAATGAAGACGAAAAACATGAATGATTACGCTTTGGGAAATGTAAATTTTTCTCCTGTGGCAGTAGGTCTTGCATTGGCAGCTTCAATGACTTCAGCGGCAACTTTTATTATAAATCCCGGTTTCGTGGCGCTTTACGGAATAAGTGCCGTGATATCTTACGGTATAGTTCTCCCTGCGGCAGCAATGGGATCATTGGTAGCGCTAACATGGGGATTCAGGAAATACGGTTCTGCGGTTAAAGCACAAACTCTGGCTCAGTGGATGGGGAAAAGGTATGACAGTAAATCATACGCGTTGTTTTTTGCTTTTCTTGCACTTCTTCTAATTGCATTTATAGTCCTGATAAATGTGGGTATGACTAAAGTACTTGCAAAATCGCTCAATCTCCCTGAAGTCTATGTTCTGGTGGGATTAACCGTTTTCATATTCGGATATATGATGTTCGGCGGTGCTAACACAATGGTCTATACTAATACCGTGCAGGCAATTCTGATGCTTGTTGTTGCGTTCATACTTCTTACATCCGGATATCAGCATTTCTCGCAGGGAGTTAACGGATTCCTGGATAAACTCAGCGCGGTTGATCCGAAACTTACAGGACTTACAAACTCGTCAAGCTTTCTCTTCAGGGATTTCTTTGAAATTGTGGTAAGTCAGATAGTTATCGGTGTTGCTATTATCTGTCAGCCGCATATCATTACAAAATCGCTTCTGATTAAATCAGATTCGGGCGTAAAAAAATACCTGACGGTCGGGGTTATTGTACAGACCATTTTCTTCTGGGTGGTTTTCACGGGACTCTATGCAAGGCTTGCCTTTCCTGATCTTATGTACAACGGTACACAGCTTAAAATGGACGGAATCATTCCGGCGTATGTCGTTAAGGAGTTTCCTGTATATGTCAGCCTGCTTGTTGTAATGGGGCTTATTGCCGCAGGAATATCGACACTTGAAGGACTTATACAGTCAATCTCAACAACTATCACGACAGATCTGATAAAACCGCTTTTCCTTAAAAATACACCTGAAGAAATATCTGAAAAAAGGCTGCCCGTGATCAATAAAACGGTAATTGTCGGAGTTGCTGCAATCAGCTTTTTCCTCTCATATGATCAGCTCCTCTATCCCAAACTCTCAGTTGCAATCTTCGGACAAAACGGAGTTTACGCTTATTTCAGCGCTGCTTTTGTACCAATCCTTTTCGGGATGTTTGTGAAAGATGTGAAAAGGATTGTACCCGTATCAGCCTCAATTATTGCTGTAATTATCCATTTCACGATGTACTACGGAAAGATTCAGATTCCTTTCAGCGTTGCAACCGCAGAAAATCCGGGAGTTGCAGCTTCCACGGCAATAATTATTTCAGTGGCTACCGCGGTAATCATACACTCTGTCACAAAAAGGAGAGGTACCGATGTTTAACCATCAGACCGACTGGCTTGCCCGCTGGGCAGTTTACACTCCTTCGAAAATGTATCTGAGGGATTTTTTTTCAGGCAAGGAATGGACCTTCCGCGAGTTTTGCAGTATCACCGACAGATTTGCAGTTAAACTGACTGAAGAATTTGGTGTAAAAAAAGGGGACAGGATAGGTGTTTTATCCAAAAACCGGATTGAATACTTCCTTTTATTCCATGCTGCTATCAGAACCGGAGCGATTCTGGTTCCTTATAACTTCAGACTCACTCCCCGTGAACTTGACGGACTTATAC
>CAYPMQ010000180.1:0-7277 GCA_964411625.1 uncultured Ignavibacteriaceae bacterium | reverse complement strand
GTTTTTTGTGAATCAGGGAGTGAAATTGAAGGATTAGTTAGTATTTCAAGGAATCCGAGAGTTGCGGCAACGGGTGCTTTCAGTTCATGAGATACCATTGATATAAACTGATTTTTAAGAAGTTCAATCTGTTTATATGTCGTTATATTCTTTACGATCAGAACCACGCCGTCCATTGAATGATCACTCCCCCGAATAGGTGAAACGGAAACCTCGACATAGAGATCACCGTCTGCATCCGTTTTAAATTCAGTAGATTCAGTTGTAACAAGCTTTGTAGTTTCATTGAGCATGGTATCAATCATTTCATAGATCGGGTAAGGGAGTACATCCGATACGTTACGCTCAAGCTCAAGATCATCGGCGCGTAAAAGCTTCACAAAGGCGGGGTTGAAATAAACTGCTTCCCTGTCTTTATTGACCACAAGCACGCCTTCACTGATTGACTTAATAACTGTGTTAAGCCTGCTCCGTTCAAAGGCAAGTTCCAGCAGATTAGCTTCACGTTCCCTCTTCAGCTCTTCCGCTTCAATAATGAGTCTTCTTTTTTCTAATCCCTTTCTGATGTCGTGGAGCAGTTCATCAGGCGTAAAAGGTTTGAGTATGTAACCCTCTGCGCCGAGTTTAATTGCCTCTACAGCAGTTTCATAACTGGCATAAGCAGTTGCAATGTAATAACTGGTATTAGGTTTAACCTGTCTTAACCGTGCGAGAACTTCCATTCCGCTAACATCAGGCATTTTCAGATCAATAAGGGCTACATCAAAATCATCTGACGAGCCCATCAAAATACCTTTAGTACCATTTTCTGCCGTGAAAACAGAATATCCTTCAAGCTGCAATATTTTTTTTACTGCAGTTCTGAGATTATCCTCATCATCCACAATCAGAATCTTAATATCAGTATCCATCAGCAAACCGATCGGAGTAAATTTAATTTACAGCGTCCGCCTTTTCATAAAACTCATCAATTTTGCTGATCAGATCATCAATGACCACAGGCTTGTTAAGAACTGCATCTGCCTTGATCCAGCTCCTTTCATCTTCCGTTGTGGCTTCAAATCTTAATCCGGTGGCATTAGCAACCGAAGTTACCAGAAATACCGGAATTGTCTTTCCGTAAGGGTCTTTTTTTATTTTATGAGAGAGAATAAAACCTGAATCATACTCTTCCATCATTAGATCAAGAACACATGCGTATGGTTTTACTTCCTGAAATTTTGTCCATCCTTCTGTTGAGGTTTCAGCGGTTACAACGCTAAATCCTGCACTTTCAACCAATATTTTAGTCTGTTCCAGTATATCAACATCGTCATCTATAACCAAAATCACTTTCTTATCTGACATAAGCGAATAACTCCTTGTTTAATTCATGTATTTTATCTATTGATTCTTCAATTACGGGTATTGTAATAGTAAACTCGGTACCTTCGCCGGGTGAACTTTCATATCTGATTTCGCCTCTGTGCATCTTAACTATGCCATAAGTAATTGCCAGGCCGAGACCCGTACCCTTACCCTGGGGTTTAGTTGTAAAGAACGGAGTAAACAATTTTGAGGCATTCTCTTGGGGAATGCCACAGCCCGTGTCTTTTATTTTTATATAAACCTTCCCGTTTTGTTCCCCTATTATGGTTTTAATGCGCTTCTTCGGAGATTCTTCCATGGCATCTGCCGCATTGACATAAAGGTTAATGAGTACCTGTTCAAGCTGTTCCTTATCAGCAAATATATCTGAATTCACCATCTCATCCGAAAATTCAAGAAGCACATTTTCAAATTTGTCACTTTTATGAATTTTACGGTAGATATCTTGCACAAGTGTTCTAAGGCTGAATACCGTTTTTGTAAGTTTTCCCTGACGTGCAAAATTCAGCAGATTTGCCACTATGTTCTTGCATCTTGTCGCTTCCTGTGATATCAGTTCCAGGTCTTCCTTCATTTCTGATTCGGGCAATTCCTTTTCAGCAATACGTTTCAGTAGTCCTGAATAAAGAAGAATTGTACCAAGCGGATTATTGATCTCATGAGCAACCCCCGCAGCCAGCTGTCCTATGGATGCAAGTTTTTCTGCCGAGTGAAGCTGATCCTGAGTGGTTTTAAGGTCCTCGTTTGCCCTTTCAAGCTCTTCAAGCAGGTAAGGCAGACACATCTGAAACTCCCCTAGTCCTTTTCCGATAGCGATTGCAAACTCCCTGCAGCTAACATATCCGCACGCCATGCAGTTAAGCTGATTCTCCGGTTTATCCCTCTTGAAACTCTTCAGAATTTCCGTGATTGTCTCTTCATCGGGAACGGCTCTTCGCATGCTTTCAAGAGAGAAAGTTCTTGAAAGATCGAGGTCACGTGAATTATAGATGTTGCTTCTCCATATCTTTTTATCGAGTTTTTTCATATCCTTATCAATATACTCGATAACCTTTTCCCGCCTGGAATAGTAATTCAAGTCTGAATCAATAGCAGGCCCGCTGATACACCCCTCGCAAAAAAGCATATCAACAAATTTGGCTGAAATATTATTTTTTGCTATTTCCTCGATCAGCTCAAGGCACTTGACCTTACCTTCGGCTACAATTATTTCCCTGTCAAGAATATCACCCGGAAGATCGGCAGCTTTCAGCAGCCCGCCTGAGAGTGGAAACGCTTTACCCATATTTGCATGCGGCGGATCAAACCTTGAATCCTCGCATTCATTCAGATCTATTGATCTTGATCTGAACAAATCTTTTAATTCATTAAAAGAAAGGACGGCATCAATTTCATTCGCAACCTCGGGTTCAAGAAATTCATCTTTTTTTGCAGTACAAGGCCCTATAAAAACAATGAATGAATCTTCTGATTCCTGCCTCAGATATCTTGAGAGAGCCACCATGGGTGAAACAAGAGGAGCAAGGTTTGGGGTGAGCTCATGGTAATACTTTTGAATAAAGTGATTTATAGCAGGACATGTAGAACTGATCACAGGGTAATTTTTTGAGTTAAATATCAGTTCAACATATTTAGAAGAAAGTAGATCGGCACCGAAAGAGACTTCACAAACACGGTTAAACCCTAGCTTTTTAAGTGCATCGGGGAGTTTGATGTAATTATCAGGGAAAGAAGCTGCAAATGATGGAGCTACGATTGCTATCTTTTCTCTCTCTTTTTCCCACATCAGCCAGTCAAGGACAATATTTCCGTAGCTGTAAACATACTTGGCATGCTGTGAACAGACTTTGATGCAGTGACCGCACGAAATACATCTTTCCTGCATTATGATTGCCTGCCCGTTAATAACTTTTATGGCTTTGGCGGGGCATTCTCTGATGCAGGAGTAACATCTTTTACAGTCAGATGAGATAGTCGAGATTATACCGGCTGACATTAAAAAACCTGTTAAAATTTAGATATATCAATCAAAGGAGTAAATCATAAAGTATGCCATTATTAATCTGTATGAAAACCCACTTTAATAACTTTAATTAACAGGAGTTCATCAGCCTCTTCAGATTTTTCTTAATTTATAGAAATACAGTTTTATAAATGGGAATTTTTACAATATTTCGTAAATACATTCATTTTCTGTTTCTGAGGGAGGGCGTTTTTTAATGCGGATGCTGTATTATTTGGAGGGTTGTTAATTTCATTCAGGCCGGTTTCTGCGGGAAATAATCTGAGCTTACCGTCAGATTTGAGCTCACCATTCCCGGCTTTTATGAATTTAATATAAACTAATCACAGAGAGTTATATAAGAGTGTTATATAAGAGTGTTATATAATGGGCAGGTTCTGCATTCAAAGAAGTAACAGGGTTTTCAGGACTGGCAAGTCCTGTTAATTTTAATCCGAACCGGATTAGTGAAAATCAGGACAAAAATTAAAGAAAATATGTATTCTTCACACAGAAGAAATTTTTCATCTTCTCTTCTCTTCAAGGGTATCATACAAATCACTTACCGCAGGGTAATAGACCTCCTTGATGACACAGTATCTGAACATGAGGTCATCGGTTTCCAGTCCTGCGATATCCTCAGAACGAAGAGTAAACATCTCATTCCAGAGTTCGCTGTCAGGAATGATATTCTCATAGTAACTCCTCAAAATTACATCTCTTGGTGCCTTAGCGTCATTAATACCCTGAGTGGCAAGATATGCCACCATGGTTAAAACAGCCTGGTCAAATAATTTCACGAAAGAATTAAAAGCAGCAGTAAGGTCCTCAGAGTTCTGAGGGTCAGTATCTATAATATCTTCAAGTTCATACAGAGCGTCAGAAAGTAAATCATGGCTCTGTTCAAATTTTAATATTAAAGGCATAATCGAATAATAAATATGATCTAAATAAAAATTATATTTTTTTAATTCTCATTTTGATGTAATTATTCAGAGGCAGGCAAATATTTATCCGCTTTAATTTTCAGTCGTCTGAACGAGCCACCTGCCGGATTCGAACCGGCGACCTACTCATTACGAATGAGTTGCTCTACCAGCTGAGCTAAGGTGGCTTTTAAGAAAACTTTATCTTAGACGTTTTTTATGACGGTTTTTTCTCAGACGTTTTTTCCTTTTGTGGGTTGACATTTTATGTCTTTTGCGTTTTCTGCCACAGGGCATTTACGACCTCCGTTATTTTGTTTGATTTTCTAATAATTCTTTGGCTCTGGAACCTGATGGTGATGAAGGATCAACGTTTACAGCTTTCCGGAGCCACTCTTTTGCTTTTTCAATATTGTTTTTCTGCAGATTAACAACCCCAAGATTTAATAATCCTATCTGCTGTTCCGGATTAATTCTGATTGCCTCAAGAAAGTTCTTTTCGGCTTCTTCAAGATTGTTCATGTTAAAATAACACACACCCATATCAATTATAACTTCAGGTGAAGAGGGATTTTCAGCAAGATATATTTTGTAATTGTCAATAGCTTCCTGAAATTTACCATTATCACTCAGAAGATGAGCGAGATTAAGTCTTTTTTGATTATCACCCGGGTTTGTTATAAGTTCAGCTTTCAGTTGATCAATTGCCTGAACCGTCTGGGGATCAATATCTAACGTACTGTGATTATGCCCGTCATTTTCATTATGAACATGATTCTGGTTTTCAGCAAGTCTGGGCGAGTCAAAAGTTCCGGCAATGTACATCATGAGTACCGAAAGCACTGAAAGTATGCCAAGCAGTCCGAATACTTTTACGTTACTAAGTGACTTTTCTTTTACTGCAGCTACAGAATCTTTCTTAGTTGATTTAACGGTCTGTCTTGAATTACCCCCGGAATCTTTCTTTCCCCGGGGTGATTCATGCTTACCGGTCTTTTCTTTCACAGGTTCAGCAGATGCGGCAATAACCCGTTTGTCAATACCTTTCTCATTGATTAAAGCCCCGCAGCTTTTACAGTATTTATGTCCGGGATTATTCAACTCCCCGCATATACTGCACTCGGCGCTTTCTTCTTCATTTACAATTTCTGTTTCGGGATCAGCCAGAGGCTTTTCCGGAAATTTAAGTGCTTCTTTGAGATCAATTCCGCATGAAGGACAGTATTTGAAATCTGACTCCAACTCGGCATTACAAGCGGGACATTTATATGACATCTGCCACCTTAAAGATTACTTACTCATTCCCGCCTGAACCTGCTGTTTAAAGTCTTTAGAAAACTTAAAAACAGGAACATGATGTTCAGGAACGTGTACCTTTTCACCAGTCTTAGGATTTCTCGCAAAGCGTGCCGCTTTTTTCTTGGTTTTGTAGGTGCCAAAACCTCTTATTTCAATACTCTGACCCACGCTCAATGCTTCGATCACACATTTGAAATAACCCTCTATTACCGCTTCAGTCTCCAGTTTTGTAAGCCCTGTGCCTTGGGCTACAACGTCAACTATATCAGCTTTCGTCATTCTATATCTCCATTGTTTCTGAATTTACAAGAATACAGTCTGAAAATTTAATTATTTAAAGGTTTATAAACAATCAGAATAAGAGATAATATTTATTTAACAGACCGTTTATCAATTTTTTTGAAGTTTTTCACAGGATCACTTTATTATTAAGGTCATAAAAAAATAATTTATGAACTGTTAAATCAGTTAAATTGTATTCAATTATGAATTCAGTATCTTAACAATCAAAAAAAATATTTTTAGAGACGTTAATTTTCTGTTGTAATTAGGAAGTCAAAAGTTAATGGAGCTGATTCCTCTCGTTAAATATACCGTTCTTGCATTTGGTGCAGTTGCGGCAGCTTTTGTTCTGGGCTCTTTTATCTATTATAAAATAAAAGCATTAGTTACAGGTGAAAAAAGACAGAAAACAGGCCCTGATGCTATAACACCTCCTCAGCCTCAGGCTCCCCAGCAAAAACCGGTAGTAGCACAGAATGTGGCAAAACCTGCTCCGCCTCCTCCTGCTCCGCCGCCTCCTCCTAAAATAGAACCTCAGGGTTATCCGCCGCATGCACAGTACCCGCAACAGCAGCAGTACTACGATATGCAGAGTGCTTATTATGATCAGAGACACCAGCATGCGGTTTACCCCTCACAACAAATGCAGAGTAACGAACTTAACCATTCATCTTATTACGCGGATCAGAACTTATACGCCCCCGAAAGAAGAATGCGTGCTCAGAGCAAAGTTTATCAGTCATATATTAAGCCTAAGGAAGAAAGAATTCAGGTGATTAACAGCCAGCAGGCAGCATTGCGTTCGCCTGCTCCTCAGACAGCCGGAACTCCATACTATTATCCAAGACCGGAACAGAAAAAACCTGAACCGGGATCTTTCCATGCTAAAGATGCTAATCAGCGCAGCGGGAGACCACCTATCAATTTCAAATAAGAATTACTTCATTAGTGTTGAAGTAAAATAAACTTTTTCCTGAATTTATTCCTGCCGTCTGATTTACACCTCAACAACAGATAATTATCTCATGAAAGATTTTTAAGTATAATCTTATGCCCCGGCTTATGAAAGGCCCAACAGGTGATAACTGTTTTAACATTTTACAACTGCGAATTAAGACTAAAATTTTAACATATGAAAAGCAGGTGCATTTGCTGCTTTTACTGTATTTGAACCCTTGCTAATAGCCTCAATACATGTGTGACGAAAATGCCATTTTCAGATAATTTTTTCTACCATATCAAGATACCTGTTCATCTTATTTACTATAGCAATAACAGGAGCATCAGTTGTCATATCCACACCGGCATCTTTCAGGATATCAATCGAATACTTTGAACTGCCCGCTTTCAGAAATGTCAGATACCTTTTTACCGCAGATTCACCTTCATTCTTTACAAGT
>CAYPMQ010000179.1:0-7281 GCA_964411625.1 uncultured Ignavibacteriaceae bacterium | reverse complement strand
GGGATTAAAGTATCTGCTCCCGTTGAAAAGAAATTATGCAGGCATTGATTACAATACCGCCATGAGAGGAGGAGGCAGCGGTATTGCTGATTACTTCTTCTATAACAAAACTTAAATCCGGCAATGAGTGGAAAACTTCAGAAGTAAATAAGAAGCTTGCAGCTGTTTCTGATAAACCTGGGATGCATATTACGTAATTTTGTTTTGTTACGGATTAAGAGGAAGAGAGAACAGCTTCAGGAAATGGTATCATTTTGCCTTATCAATAATGAGTCAGGAATGATGCGCAGGGAAAGGCGATTATATCATCAGACTCATATTTTCATTACTGAACGTGCTCTGCAATACATTAAACCTTTTCTATGACCACCGATACACAGAGGGAAATAACTGTTTAATAACTTGAAGATGTGTTGATCACTTTTTAAATAAACACAGAAAGGATCAAAATGAAAATCAAAAAACTTAAGACTATTTTCTCTGAATCGCTGAAGACTTTAAAGTCTTTTATACTCTGGCTTCGCCTCGGCTGATAACCGGATTAAACCAAGCTCTGCCCGGCTCTTATTATTTTGCCCGGCATTTTACTTACCGGTATTCAGGAAAAAATCCGGGTTATAATCTTCAGATATCAGATTATGGGGTCTTGGCAACTGTAAAAAGTTTTAATCCGCATCCGTACATATATCTTTAATCTGCTTTTACTTCCGTTCTGGCTGTTTTTCTGCATCAGCTATTTTTGTCTGAGAAGAATAGTAATAATAACAGTGTCTTTCTTCTTCCCGATTCATTTTCTGACTGAGTCTGTTAAACGAGCCGGGTGCTCAGGGCTCAATGCCACCCGTCAGTTCTGTGAAGATCAGTAAACAGCAGTCACTGGGGAATAACCCGGGCTGCTACCGTCTGTAAATGACCACGCCTCCGTGAACGGTGAAAAATGCTGCGGTATTGTATTCTTCCTGTACGATAAGCTGTGTATAAGTGGAGTTGCCGTTCGTTTTCTCAAAATTGTAAATGTAAGACTTTTTACCACCCTGATTTACAACTCCGCTCGATTGCACCTTCAGTGTGTAATACCTGCTTGTGACGTAATTCTCTGAAAAGTTTATTACTTCCGGAGCATCAAGTTCATCAAATGAAGGATTTTTACCCGGCAGGGAATATGGTGAATCAAGAATATAATAGTATTCCACACTCAGAGATTCGGTAAGACCTTTTTGCCCGAAATCAGGATTTGGTTTCCATGGATCATTAACTGTGACAGGCGTGATATCATTTATAACCGATCCGTCAGGTCTGATTTCAAGTGTTCTTCCATCCAGTTTAACAACCGCATCTCCGCCGGTAAATTTTGAGGCTTCATCATATTTAAATGGAAGAATCTCTTTCCCCTCTCTGTCTATGTAACCCCATTTATCACCTTTCTTAACAGGGGCAAGACCTGAGGCAAAATCATCCGCACCGTCATAAATCAGGGGAATTACTATGCGCCTTTCACTTACACCAAAGAATCCGTACTTCCCATCCTTTTTAACAATCACCCTCTCTTCTTCGTAAGTATGAACAAAGACCTCGTCATAAACAGGTTCAGTAAGCCACTCATCCGTTTCCAGCCTTATCAATCCGACTTTCCCGTTTGGGCCGCTCTTTTGGTACACAGTGAATCTCTGAATATCATAGATCCTTGCATCCCTGTCAACGGCATAAATTTCATCAAATGAACTCACAAATGCAAACCCCGCCGGCGGCCGGTTATTAAATTTAAAGATCACATCCTGAAAACATCTTCTTGAGAGTAATCCTGTTTTAGGATTGTACTGACATAAATATTTTTTGCCATATTTCTCAGTCTCGAAGAAGGGTCCCGCAGGTGAGTTCATCAATCCTTTGTATTCTATCGGAACCTTTACAGCTCCCTGATAATCGATCAGACCCCACAGGTTGTTTGATTTTGCTGCAATAAATCTACCCGTTACCGGCCATAATGCCTGATAGGCCGGCTGTACGGCAATCTGTCCTTTTGAGTTGATAACTCCCCGTAAATTTTTTACTGTATCTGTAAATTCAAACATTTCATCCTGCAAAAACATAGTTACTTTAACGGGGGCCGTAAAAAGCAATTTTCCGTCACTGCGTCTAGTTACAGTGCTTTTACCTTTTTCATAAACTATTTTATAGTTGCGACCCGATAACGGGTAATCATCCCTATATGTGAACTCTTCAACAATTTTCCCGGATTTATCAATCAGAGCGGTCTGTTTTTTATTGGTCACCCAGGCATAACCGTCATAAAAATTCCAGACATCGTCATAAACCGGTTTTATAACCAGCTCTCCTTTGGGATTTATAAAACCCCATTTCCCGCCCGATTTAACCGGGGCAAGTCCCTCGCTGAAAAAGTAAATTTCTTCATATCCTTCTGTTATTTCCCTGCCGCTCTTATTAACGAGATAATATTTCCCGTCACGCATACCCACTCCGGCACCTCCGTAAAATGCCTCGGCTTTATCATATTCGGTCTGTGATATCAGCTTTCCCGTTGAATCAATGAATCTGTATTTGTATTTTTTGCTGCCTGCTGATTTCCCCACAATGGCAATTCCGTCACTGAAATTACCGGCAGAATCCCATTCCGCCTGAATAACAGTATTTCCTTTTTTATCGATATAACCATATTTGCCATTCATCTTAACCGCTGCAAGTCCATGGTAAAAAAACCGTGCCTCATCATATGCGGGTGGAATCAGTACGTTCATTGAAGTATCTGAAAATCCATACTTCCCTGAAAAATGACGGACCGGAATGGGATCATTGTAAACGGATTGAGAATAAGCGTTTACAGAAATAAGCAAAAGCAATAATATTGAATATTTTTTCATATAAAATCAGTTGAAACGGGTAAAAATGAAAAGAGTAATCTTACTGCAGTCAGTGAACATGCCATTACATGCTGAAATTATTCTCGTCTGCATTCCTTAAATTAAGATATTTTGTGAAATATTTCAACGAGGATTGCAGCAAATCCCTTTTGAAAATAATCTGCGTAAATCCGTAAAACATCCGCCGGAGGAGGAATCCGCATTATCTGCATTCCCTAAAATCTGTGTTGCTGAACGTTTTTGCTGCAACGAACAACGAGCAAAGAACAATGAATTGTCATTAAACCGCAACTTTCTTATTTTTGTCAAAATTGAAAATAATAATTGAGTTTCAAATGAAAATTACATTCAGCACCCTGATCTTATTTTTACTTTTACTCCCTGCTCTCTCAGTTGCTCAAAACAGACTGACACCTGAAGAACGCACCGAGCGCCTTAAAGAAAGACTAAGCCTTACTGATGAGCAGGCCGAAAATGTTCTGTTTATCTATCAGATGACCGATGTGAAAATTGCAGAAGAGATGAAGAAGAATCTGACGGATGAAGAACGCCGTAATAAAATGATAAAACTTATGGAAAATATTGATAAGCAGATAGAATCCCTCCTAACCGAAGAACAAAAGGTTGAATATGAAAAGCTTAAGGCGGAGATGAAGGAAATGCGTGAAAAGATGAGGAATAACCGCGGCGGCGGCAGAGGTATGAGATAATTTAAAGTGAGCAGAGATTCACCTACGGCGAAGCCTGTGCTTAGTGAGCAGTGTTTCACCCCGGCGAGGCCATTGGCTCAGTGATTCGCAGCGGAGAAGTGAGGAGATATCACCGGATGTGATTTCCGTTTGTAGAAATTAAGAATAAGATGTATTGTTATCTCCGGAGGAGATTTCCGTAAACAGGCTGTTAGGTGAGTTGTGATTTTCAAATTGAAGCTGTTTTTAGGTTTGAATGCGGTTAAAACCGTGGGGATCTCATGCTTCATCTCCCCCGGTTAAAACCAATGGCAATAGAATAGAGATGTAACTCTTTGTAATATAATGGTTTAATGCCATTGCATCTATTGCCGTGAACTTCAGTCAGCGGTTAACTTGCAGCCCAATCTCCGCCTGGCTTCAGCCCCAACGGGGCATAGAAACGATCTCATCTCTAAGTTAAAAACCTTAAACGATACTTAACTCAGCATTGTTGAGATCATAATGAAAAGGAAAAATTTGAGGAAAACCTTGAAGGCTCCCGCTTTTGGTTTTTCCATAGAGAGGCAGACATCGTATCGCCGGCCTCAGGCCGGTATAATGTGTGCGGGATTGATCCTGATCCGCCGGCGCCGGAATGTATCGTGTGTCCTGATTTTCGGGTTAAAACCAACGGTAAGGAATATTTAACTCTTTTTAATAGAATGGTTTAATGCGATTCTATCTGTTGCTGTTGACTTTAATTAACTGTGAATCAAAGCCCAGGCTATTTTGCCTATAGGAACTTAAATTACTGCCAAAACAATCTTTTGTTTGCAGATTTTTTTGCAGAAGCGGAAGCTTTTATTTTTATATACTCAAACTTAAACCGTTGCCGGATATTTAATTATTAGTATCACAAAGTTAATCTTCAGAAATATTTGTTAAATTGATTCAATTTTATTTAGCCAATCTTTAAACCTTGGGCTTTTGGATTTTATTCTTTTGAGTCCGATAGCCTCAGCTAAGATATTACCATAAACTACCTTATTGTATCTCCGGATAATTCTGGACAGACGATGAGATGGTGAAGTTTCGGGGTTATTATTAATCATTTCAGGGTTATCAAAGTCCTGAAAGGTTTGTTTTAATTCCGAAATCCCAACCAGTTCGTTATCAGGAATCTGATGATAGAAAACATCAATATCATTGAATAATAAACCTTCAAATTCATGCAGCTGAAGATAAGGAATGAATCTGTGCCTGATTGAATCCTCTATTTCTTCTTTCATACAACTTTCCATAAAATCCACTCTACTCAAAATATCGTAAATCTGATTAGCTTCATCCCAGCCGGGGAAATCAAGCTTTTTATTTATTCCGTAGTAGTCAATCAGCGTTGTAACATAACAAGCGGGATCATTCTTCAGATTCATTATTATCTGCTTTTTTAATTCTGACCAGTGTACAACACCACCCATCGACTTTTTTATCAACTGAGGGAAAATATAAATTTCTCGGACTGAAAATTCAGGACTTAGAATTTTTGAACAAAATTCCTTCTCAGTTTCACCTTCACAGATAATTTTGATTCTCTTCATAACTAAAGATTAGGCTGACCACTTGTTATGATATTTCTTTTCCATAGATCATCAAGCGTATAATCTGCCAGCCATTCCCTGAGATCATCTTCTTTTAATCTTTCAAATTTTGAGCAGCCTTCAACCAGATCAACTGTTAGGATTGAATCCGGAGTAAAATGACCTATTAAATCAGTTGATTGTGTTGCAATTATAACCTGACAACCCTTCAAAGAAACAGACTTAATCATCCCGGCAAGTTTGGCTATTGCTGAAGGATGTAATCCAAGTTCTGGCTCATCAATAATAAGTGTGTCCGGGAGTTTTGGCTGCAAGAATAAAACGGTTAATGCTATAAACCTTATTGTACCGTCAGATAAATCATTAACACCAAAGACAGAATCGCTGAATTTGTCTTTCCACTGCAGTCTGATAAAAGATTCATCATTTGGGATCAATTCAAAGTCCGAAAAGAATGGAGCGATCGATTGAATGGTTTGAATTATTCTGCTGTAAACAATCTTATGATTATTTTTAATATTTAGTAAAAATGCCGCCAGATTAGCTCCATTGCTGTACAAATAATAAATATCGTTTACAGCATGACTATACTGGGTAAAAGGGGAATTTTTACTAGTATCATGAAAGTGATATTTCCTTAAACCACTCAAATAGCTTTCTAAATAGGGTGCCCTGTAGTTATCACTTAACTTTAGTCTTGATTCTTTTCCATAATTACTTATAACTTTATCAGGGGCATTCTTATACATTAATTTTTCTTCTGTGAAAATAAATCCGTCGCTGCCTGACTGTAAAATGACAGAATATCCATTCTTACCATTTTCAAATTCTACCTGAAAGGAAATAGTATCAGTTATTTTCTGCCCTTTATGCAGGATTCTGTCAACACCTCCCATAAGTGCAACGTACTTTTCAAAACCCCCGTTTACTAATCTGTTCAGAAAATCAAAAAATGAGAGGAAGTTAGTTTTTCCACTTCCATTAGCACCAATCAATATATTAATGGGCTTCAATTCGACCTTCGCATCTTTGATTGACTTATAACCAGTGATCTTTATGAAATCCATAGCTTTAAATTAAATTTATCAAAATTAATATTAAGACAGTGAATAATTCTCAACTTCTAATCCCGGTTTAATTATAAAACAAGAATTAAATCAACAATAATATTTGCCAAAATTAAATATAATAGATATTATAAAATAATCCGTTTAATTACTAAAAGTTAGTAGTATATGATCTATTCAGACCTACAGATATAGTTCTTTCTTTATGAGACTGCAGATTAGTTAGTCATCTACAAATTCAACCTGTTGCAGGGACCTAAGTGCGATTAAAACACACAGTATTTCATACAGATATATCTTATTAAATAATAAACACTTAGCAGTATCTCATCTATTGCCGCTGACTTTAGTAACGGTACAAGAACAGCCCAATTCCCACCGGGGCATAGAATCAATCTCATATTTAAATTAAAAAAACTTCAAGGTTACTTAACTCAGCATCGTTGAGATCATAATGAAAAGGAAAAATTTGAGGAAAACCTTGAAGGCTCCCGCTTTTGGTTTTTCCATAGAGAGGCAGACATCGTATCGCCGGCCTCAGGCCGGTATAATGTGTGCGGGATTGATCCTGATCCGCCGGCGTCGCACTGTATCGTGTATCCTGATTTTCGGGTTAAAACCAACGGAATAAAGGATCGGCATCGGCGCATTTTTTTGAGATGGTAAAAAAAAGAATTGGGTAATTGCGGTGATGAATTGTAACGCCTCCCGTTGTTCGGGATGACGGTAACATTTGTGCTGCCCCCTGAAAAGTATCGCCGGCCTCCGGCCGGTATGTTAATTTACATTTAATGTGGTTAAGACGGGTGATAATATCTTCAGTTAACAGATGTCTGAACTGGGATTTTCATGATTCAAATGATTGATATCATAGCAATCCAGAGAAAAATTGTTCATTGTGGAAATCAACCCCGGACGGGGTTGAATATATTTAGAAACTGCGATTCCGTATGAAGAAACCCAACTCCGGAGTAGTTGAATATTCCTTTTCGCTGGAAGAATGCGGTTAAGACCGGGGGGCTTTCTCTGCCTTCATCCCTCGGTTAAAACCGACGGCAATAGATTC
>CAYPMQ010000178.1:0-7310 GCA_964411625.1 uncultured Ignavibacteriaceae bacterium | reverse complement strand
ATAAGTACTATCCGTCTCTTTTATTTAAGTGATACGGATATCATAAAGTATTCCTGGATCTGACTCCCGGGGCATATTTTGCACAGGTACATTAACTCATTATTCTCAGACCGCACCTACTCAAACCAGCTTACTACTTCATAATGTTTAGTATTGGGGTAATACGGAGGCACATAATCTCTGAATCGCTCATCATAAATATGTTTAACCTTCAAACCTTTTACGGGAACGGAAATTCCGCCTACTGTTCCATAGGTTGCAGTTGCTCTGGTTGTTTTCGCAATGATGCCCCCTATAATCTCCCAGGTACCAAGATACGACTGAGTGATCAGGGGATCAGCAGGACCCACACTGCCATTGAGTGAAAATACCGATGCATGAGTTTTAACATCCTGACCACGGGTATCAGCATTATCTTCAATTCTGACATCCCTTTCTGCAACAATACCCAGAATATCAGTCGATGCAGGGTTACTAACCGGGTTTGATGCATAAATCAGATCATCCTGCTGATATACAAACCCTGATTTACTGCTCCCTCTTGATGATGCCACAACAGTATATCTGCCGTTTACAGTACCCTTAACAAAGAGATTACCCTTCTCTATATATATTATACCGTTAGGAGCAAAAGTATTTAATGCTTCCGTTACCGGCGGAGTCCATATGTTTTTTCCGTCATTACGGCTGTAACTCCATGTAACTGATGCATCAGCATTAAAAACCAGTGAAATATTGATATCATATTTCTTATTAAGAGTATCCTTGAAAACTTTACCACTTGACTGTGCCGCGGATCTCATACCGGTTGTATCAAACTCAAGAGGGATATCCACACCTGATTCATAACCACCGTAAAACTTTGGATCTTTGGGTGTGCCGCTCATACTTAACTTACCTTTGCTCGTCGTTTTACCCCAGAATACGGGTGTTCCATAAGTGTACATAGTTGAATTGACATGGAAAGGCCCGAAAAATGTGTCGCCGGTGGCTGGCTGTGCAGACATGGTAGAATAAAAGTTTCCAAATTTTGCAAAGTAGCTGGGACGCAGCACTACCCTTACAGTTTTACTGACACCCTCATAAGTGCCAACAGAAGTGACCGTTTTCATTTCACCGCTGGTTGATACACTCACAGTGAACTTTCCGCCGTTAAACGGGATATTGGTAAATCCCGAGTTCCAGGTCTTGCTCAGGAAAAGCTGATTTGCACCTATATTAGCCCCTGAAATTGCAATATTATGCGCTATAGTTTCTTTGTAATAAAGCACATCATTATCTACGGCTCCCACTGTAAGCTGTGTATAATTATAACTGATTACCAGCATTATCATAGAAAAACCAAGAACCATCAGCACACTTGCCTTGCCACCCATTTTTCTTCCTTTTTAGTGCAAATTTGATATTAAAAATATGAAATAATTGTGATTTATGGCAATTTTTGAAATGCTGACTCGTATGGTCAGAATTGCTTATTTTAACTTAATTAAAAATATTTATATATTCAAGACGAGTTACTAAAATTTGATAGGCCATGGGTACAGGTCAGCAGCTTCTAACTTTGGGCGGCATGATGCTTCTCGGATTGTTAGTATTAAGAATGGCAGCAAGTTTTGCCACAACAAGTGATGTCCTCGCAGAAACGAAATTCGGGGTGCTTGCAACTTCAATTGCCTCATCCGTTATAGAAGAGGCTAAGGGGAAATCATTTGATGAAAAAAGTATTGATAACGGTATTGATAACGTCCTTAATATGACAGGTTCCTCAGCTCTGGGCAAAGAAACCGGTGAAAGTTATCCTGCATTTGATGATTTTGACGATTTTAACAATTTTACGAGAACCGATTCAAGCATGCCTTCGGCTGTATTCACGATAAGCTGTAAGGTTTATTACGTTGAACCTTCTTTACCTGATAAAAAAGTCAGTTATCAGACCTGGAATAAAAGACTCGATGTGAATGTATCAAGCGTATCAATGCCTGATACCATCAGAATGTCAACTATATTCTCTTACTGGTACTTCAGGTAAGAATCTATGGGTTTTTCAACACTGCTTGATATTCTTGGTTCAATGATTATAGGTGCATTCTTATTCGTGATTCTGCTCCGCATGAATGATATGGCAACAAAAAACACTTATGTATATGCATCAGAATCAATTGTTCAACAAAATCTTGTTACCACCATTACCATTCTGGAAAATGATTTCAGAAAAATCGGGTATTGTGCTGACTGGGAGAAAATTGCCGATCCCGGAAAGGCTATTGTGAAAGCGGATTCATCTTCTGTAACATTTCTCACCGATGTTCATCCGTATGACGGCAATGTTGACACAGTTAAGTATTTTCTGGGAGATACAACCTCACTGAGGGTTACGCCAAACCCCCGGGATAGAATGTTATACAGAGTCGTGAACGGAGAAACCCCCGGCGGCTCTAATCTTGGAATTACACAGTTCAGGATTACTTATTTTAACTCTCTGGGTAATGTGATTGCAACCCCGGTATCAATACCGGGTGAGATACATTCAATGCAGATCGATATTAAAGTTGAAAGCACTGCAGCTTATGATAATGATTACACTACCGCCTATTGGAGGCAGATCAGGCTCGCAGCTCACAATCTTGCAAACCGTTAAGAATTGATTTTTGTGATGATGCCGGTTTAATAGACAATAACTGTTTAATCTTTTATTCTTATTTAAGACTTTTAATTAATCTCCGGTTCATTACCGGCTTTAGATTTAACTTATCTTAATACATAGTGTTTTTATGTCAGGTAATTATATCCTGACCATGGGCGCCCTCATGCTGCTCGGCTTTTTCATATTAACCAATAACTCTGTTATAACGAGAAACGCTCTCCTTGAGCAGGAAACTTCATACTCCCTAACCCGCTATCGCCTTGGCACAGTCCCTCATTGAAGAAGTCAAAATTAAAAATTTTGATGAAGCCACAATCACCACCCCCATATCTTCAACTGCTCTGCTTACTTCTGCCGTAATGCTCGGTACAGACGGAGTCAGTGAATCAATAAGATCACCCGATCTTGAAGCTGGGGGTATTTTCAGGGCTGCAGTCACTTATGATGATGTTGATGATTATAATAATTACAGAAGAACTATCAGCACTCCCACGGGCGGGGATTTCAATGTTTCCTCGGTTGTCACTTATGTTGATATCAACAGCCCGGGCACTGTTTCTTTAACTCAGACCCGGGCAAAAAAAAATAACGGTCACGGTTACAAATACTTTCATGCCTGACCGTGTATCACTTGAATATGTGTTCGCATACTGATTTTTTGATAAAATATATTTTACCGGAGGATTAAATGTCTGGAAGAGGTTTGCTGCTTGTATTAGCCGGCCTGTTTATCGCCGGTTCAATTTTTACAATCACATATCTGCAAAGATCCGAAGACCTGACTGGCAATCTTAATGTAACATATAACTATGAGGCAGCCAAGAATATTGCCAACACGGGCGCGGAACTGGCTGTTAACCGCCTTAAAAACGATCTTTACCGGCGCATCGGATTTAACAATGTAAGTTCACAGAACGGCAGATATACCGTAACGCTCACAGATACCACATTTAACGGCGAAGCTTCAATCAGAGTAATAAGCACAGGTGTGGCAAATCCCGGCACAAGCACACAGGCAACTTATACATGCACAGTTTATGTTTACAGAGGCGGTGTGCCTCCGGCCTTAAAAGCAGCTATTTGCACTAATAATGATATTGAAGCCTCGGGCAATATGGATATAGACGGAAGGAACCACAGGCTTGACGGAACTGTTGTTCCGGCTTCAGGAACCTACGGAATCTGGACTACCAAAACTTTTCTCAGAACGGGTGCATCTGATATTGGAGGCACAAGCCCCTCCGGGATTGATTTTGCACCCTGTAAAACTCCCCCTGCTGATATAATTACCACCGGCCAGACTTACCCCGGAGGATACCCTTCTTCACCTGATTCAATTCTTGGCGGACCCGCTGCAGGTTACCCCGAAGGTAAACTGAAGCAGATTGCTCAGAGCGGCGTAAACGGCAGTCAATATACAACCAACCCGGCAACATTAACTTACCCCCTCCGCGGAGTCACTTATATTGAACTCCCTTCCGGCGGATCATGGCTCTCATGTAATATTGAGGGCAGCGGAATTCTTGTAGTTCATAACTCTTCAGTTAACGCTATAATGAGAGAGGTGAACTCAGGCACTTTCAGAGGTATTATAGTTGTTGATGATATCCTTCACGTTCAGTCAACAATTATCGGTGCAATAATCGGACTATCCCCCTCCCCTTCAGCAGGAAACTGCATAGGCAACGGAGTAGGTGAAGTGCTTTATTCTTCGGAGGCTATTCAGAATACCACGGGCTCACTGGCAGGTGTAACCGGCAGAAATGTAATGTTATGGAAGGAATAATTTACTTAAACACTATCCTGTGAGATATAAACAGGAATAAGATTACTGCTATCACTACAAATATTCCGGCAGCAGTATAATAAATAAGATTGTCTCTGAGCACCCCGTTGTGTGACTTTATTTTAAGCTTTGATCCTTTCTCCGGAGCCTTCCATTCACTTATCCTGACAACCATGACTGTCACATTATCCTGCGCACCCAAATTCAGTGACTCACTGATCAGGAAAGATGCAAGACCGGACGCCGGAACCCGGTTAACATAATGATTCAGTGCCATATCATTAAAAACCTCCGTAAGGCCGTCTGAACAGAGTATGAAAATATCTTCAGACCCTATCTTCAGCGGACCCCTTATTTCCGGTTTTACATCCTGCTTAAGACCTATAGCTCTTGTGATTTTATAGTGCTCATCCGGGTTTCTTGGCACATCCCTCTTTCTGAAAATACCTTTGTCAATTTTTTCCTGAATGGTTGAGTGATCATGAGAAATTCTGTAAACATGCTTTTCCCTGAACAGATAAACACGGCTGTCGCCTGCGTTAGCGGCCCATGCCTCACCGTTATATATGAGGAGTAATGCGGCAGTTGAAGCCATTCTTTCATCCTCAGGCATCCCCTGCGATGCGTATCTTACCTGGTCGTTTGCCTTCATCATGGCAAGTTCAAGCTCTCTTAATGGACTGAAATGCTCACCTGCATTTTCAAAATGATTAAGAATTGCATTTACCGTTATCTCTGCGGCAAGATCAGAATCCTGCCGGCTGCCAACTCCGTCAGCAACCACAAACAGGTCAAAACTGCTCCCTTCAAGATAACCGTGAAAATCCTGGTTGAAATCTTTTACTGTTCCCGGATCTGATAATGCGTGTAATTCTATTCCTGGCTTCATCTGTTGATTTTTAAATTCATATTAAATATAAAAAAAATTATTTACCTTTAATGTTATAAAATCACATTTTTGTTATTTAACTGTTTATCATACTTCATTTTATCCCGCTTAATTAATATTTTACTAAAAGTTATGAGAGTCTTTAATTCTGCATTTCTGTTTATCACGGCAATACTTTTATCATGCTCCGTCACACTAACAACAGCCTCAATAAGCCATCAGTCACAGACTTTTCAGGATAGTACCGCAAAATACAGAAATATTGACGTCTCAAAAAAAGGGTTCAGCGTGGTTCTCCTTTCAGGTATGTATTTTGAGGCAGGTAAAAAAGAAGCTGAAAAATTTATCGGTAAGGGAATCGGAGTAAGATTGCTCAGAACGCCGCCGCAGTTCCCCAATATGTTCAGACTTTGCTCCGGCCAGTTCCCGGACCGCTATACTGCGTCAGCCTACCGCGATAAAATGGCATATCTTACAGGCAACCCTCAGGTTTGGGTGGTTGAGCTTGCTGATTATATGGCTTTTGATGACGGACTTGATTATCTGCTCGCCGGTGTTTCGCCGCCCGAAGAAAAAAAACCTGAACCGGCTCAGAACAATAAGCCGGAACCTGAAGTAAAGAAACCTGATAAACCGTTAAACGAACCGGAAAAGCCGGTCGAAAAACCTGCTGATAAACCGATAGTACAGCCGGCAGATACCACATCATCTGCACCGGGCCCCGAAAATAATGAAAATCCTGCCTGGCAGCCGGCAGATACAGCATCTGTTCCCGTAATCATTAACGAACCTCCGTCAGATACAATAACTGTATTAACGCCGGGTGAAGATCCGTCAAATTCAGATACCGTGTCTGTACAGACTTTACCCGATGAGAATCAGAACAAGCCCGTGAACACCAAACCGGAAGAACCTGTAAATGAGAATCCGCCGATTGAAAAAAAACCTGAGACTCCGCCGGTTGAAACCCCTGTTAATACTAAAACGGAAGAAACCAAACCCGAGCTGACCGGTGAAGAGGCTAAAATAACCTCGTTTCTGAATATTCACACTGCAATTATGCTCGCCTTGGCGGATAAAAAGTATGAGGAGATTGATAAGTACACAGACCCCGAAACAGGAATCTATGTCCTCGAAAATGACGGCGATTACGTAACAATAAAGCATTACACGGGTATCTCGGAAATGCTTGCAGGTCAGCAGCTAAATATTTCACCGCTCCCCTGTAAACTCGATTTTTCAAAGCTTCCTGAATTCAGCTGCTCTTCACAGACATGGAGCGCAGAAGGCTGCTTCTATCAGAAAGTCAATTCAAAAGATAAAGTCTTCACAAAATACGTGAAAGATAACCCTACCATCAGCCTCGATAAAAAAGAGGCTCTCAATATGGAAAAAATTCAGCGCAGAATTGAATATGTAACGCTCCAGGCTGCCAATCCCCCTGATTTTTACAAAGTCCAGCTCTACTTTGCGTGGATCAACAACAAATGGCTCCTCGCCGGCGTTGATAACACAATACCCTGCTACAAGAAGTAGGATTTGGGGTTTGGGATGTATGGTCTGGGGTGCAGGGTGAATCTTATGTTTTAATTTGCCGGGATAGTCTTTTTAATTAACACTGATTTTCAGAAATAATCATACTGCCCTGAGGAAACAGATAACATACCTTTTTTAACCAATGCAATTATTCAGAAATAAGTTAAACCTTATTTTTCAGGAGTAATTTATGGAATGGTATTACTGGATATTTATTTTTCTTGCTCTCGGACTTTTGGGTGGCTATTCAGGCAGGAAAAAGTAATAACTTACTGATTTACGGGGCATTTTTTGTAGCCGGTTTTGTGGCTATTCAGGCAGAAAAAAGTAATAACCTATTAACAGCAATTCAGCCATAATCTAACAGACAACACAAAACAAAATATGCAAAAAATGATCCGCGTAAATCCGTTTCATCAGTTTCATCAGCGTTTCAAACCATTTATGCTGCTCTG